>CAZZNL010000075.1:5092-7708 GCA_964655625.1 uncultured Pseudomonadales bacterium | reverse complement strand
TTGGCGGCGTGGCCTGTGTTATTGGATGAGTTGATCGATGAGCGCAATTTGTATCGTGATATTGCGCCATCAAGGGAAGAACTTTCGAATTTACTGCGCCAGCAAATGTTGCGGGTGCCAGAGGATGATTTGGAAGAGCAGATGGATGCCTTGCGACACTTCAAGCGCGCACACAGTTTGCGTGCTGCTGCCTGTGAAGTGACAGGGCGATTGCCGTTGATGAAAGTCAGTGATTATTTAACATTCATGGCTGAGGTTATACTCGACTACGTATTGCATCTCGCTTGGCGCACCACATGCGCCAAACACGGCACACCCTTAAATCGAGAAGGTAATCCCTGTGATCTCGATTTTATTATTGTCGGTTATGGCAAGTTGGGTGGCTTGGAGTTGGGTCACGGTTCTGATCTTGATTTGGTATTTATTCATGGCGGCGGCAGTGGCGAAACCATAGCGAATGTTGAATTGGGTCAGGTGTCGTTGGAAAACGCCCAATTTTTTACGCGCATGGGTCATCGCATTATTCATATGCTCAGTACACGCACGGTGAACGGTGTGCTCTATGAAGTGGATATGCGTTTGCGTCCCTCTGGCAATTCCGGATTGCTGGTCGCCAGCTTTGCCAGTTTTGAGCGCTACGAAGAAAAAGATGCATGGACATGGGAGCACCAAGCGTTGACACGCACGCGCGTGGTAGCAGGATGCACGCAACTGGCGCAGCAATACGACGTGGTGCGAGCGCGGGTACTGGGGCGTCAACGCGATATCAAGAAATTGTGTCAGGATGTGGTGGATATGCGCGACAAGATGCGCGCGCAGTTGGATAAGAGCGATGCTGCACACTTCGATCTCAAGCAGGGCGTGGGTGGGATTGTCGATCTGGAGTTTATTGTCCAGTTCAGCGTATTGGCTTGGGCGCATGACTACCCGGCATTGCTGAAATGGCCGGACAATATTCGCATTCTCGAGGAGATGGCGGCGGCACAGCTATTGGAGGCGGAAACTGCTGAAACATTGATGGAGACCTACCGCCGTCTGCGCGCGCGCGGCCATCGCCGCACCCTGTTGGGCGAACCGATGCTGATAGCGGCGGACGAACTGCTGCCTGAAAGAGCTGTCATTGTGCAGGCTTGGCAGACTCTGGTATTGCCTCACTTGCAGTGAGTTTTCCGCTTGCTATGGGCTAGGTGCGTACTGTCACGGTACCTTCAGCAGGCGATTTCTGGTTCAATACACACCCCTTCCTGAACCTTCTTTTTTCCTGATTTGCGGGGTATTTCTCATGAGCATGGCAGACCGCGATGGCCTGATCTGGTTTGATGGCAAGCTGGTTCCCTGGCGCGATGCAAAAGTCCACGTGCTGACGCACACCTTGCACTACGGTATGGGTGTGTTTGAAGGCGTGCGTGCTTATGAGACTGAATCGAAAGGCACCTGTATTTTCCGGTTACAGGAGCATACAGATCGCCTGTTTGATTCAGCGAAAATTATGAATATGCAGATTCCTTTTTCTAAGGAAGAAATCAACGAAGCGCAGCGCGCAGCAGTGCGTGAAAACAATCTGCCTTCCGCGTATATCCGCCCGATGGTGTTTTACGGGTCGGAAGCGATGGGGCTGCGCGCTAAAGGTCTCACGGTGCACGTCATTGTGGCGGCATGGTCGTGGGGTGCCTACATGGGCGATGAAGCGCTACAGAGTGGCATCAAAGTGCGCACCAGTTCTTACACGCGCCATCACGTCAATATCTCCATGACACGCGCAAAAGCCAATGGCCACTACATCAATTCTATGCTGGCATTGAATGAGGCCTTGGCCTGCGGTGCAGAAGAAGCATTGCTGTTGGATCCAGAAGGTTATGTTGCCGAAGGTTCCGGCGAAAATATTTTTGTGGTCAAAGACGGTGTGATTTACACGCCAGAACTGACGGCGTGCTTGAACGGTATCACACGCAACACTATTTTCCATTTGGCCAAAGAGATCGGTTGTGAAGTGGTTGAAAAACGCATCACACGCGATGAAATTTATATCGCCGATGAAGCCTTTTTTACCGGCACCGCAGCGGAAGTCACGCCAATTCGTGAGTTGGATGGTCGCAGTATCGGTGCGGGCAAGCGCGGCCCGATCACCGAGCAGTTGCAGAGCTTGTATTTTGATCAGGTGAAAGGTCGTCGCAGCCAGTTTCCTGAGTGGTTGGCACCGGTGAAGTGAGCAGAATGAAAAAAGGCTTCTAACGAGCGGTGAGTTTTGGTTCGACCTACCGAAACCACCTCAGCCAGTTGAATCAGTGGTGCGTTGCGCATGGCTCCCCTCATGTATATACTTTTTGTAGATACATGAGAGGGATTTGCCCATGACCATCGCTCGCGTATTTCAGTCCGGTAATAGCCAAGCTGTGCGTCTGCCCAAGGAGTTTCGCCTGAATGTGGATCAGGTAGAAATTTTTCGTCGTGGGAACGAAATCATCCTGCGTGAAATGCCCGTCAATGCATCTGTCATCTTTGATGCGCTGACAGCGTTGCCGCCTGATCTGTTAGATGGCGCACGGGACAGCGACCTGCCGCAGACAAGGGAAGCGCTCTGATGGGTGTGCGATACCTGCTGGATACGGATATTTG
>CAZZNL010000075.1:0-5082 GCA_964655625.1 uncultured Pseudomonadales bacterium | reverse complement strand
CGCCCGCTGTGCGTGAGCGTTTTGCGCGCTACGCTGCCAGTGAGTTGGCAATGTCGGTTATTACCTTGGGGGAACTGCGCTTTGGTGCCGAAAAAAGCCAGGCGCGTGAGCAGGCGTTGGTGGCAGTGCAAGCATTGGAACAGTTGGTACAGGTGGCTCCGCTGCCTAGTCGTGCGGGTGAACATTACGGCCAGATTCGCGCAGCTCTGCAGCAAACAGGACAAATGATCGGCAACAACGATTTGTGGATTGCCGCTCACGCGCGCGCAGAGGGTTGGATTGTTGTCACTAACAATGAGCGCGAGTTCCAGCGGGTGCAAGGGTTGCAAGTGGAAAACTGGGTAACAGCATGAAAAGTGATACTCAGGCCATTCTTGTCATCGGCCCTGCGTGGGTCGGCGACATGGTGATGGCGCAAGTTTTGTTTCGATTATTAAAACAACAAAACCCTGATTGTGTGATTGATGTGATGGCACCGGCGTGGAGTGCGCCGTTGCTGGCGCGTATGCCAGAAGTGCGCAGTAGTTTTGATTTGCCGCTGCGCCACGGTGAATTTGGATTTGGTGTGCGCAGAGCATTGGGACAATCACTCCGCGACAAATATCAGCAGGCTATTCTGCTGCCGAATTCCTGGAAATCGGCACTGGTGCCTTTTTTTGCAAATATTCCGCAGCGCACTGGTTGGCGTGGTGAAATGCGCTACGGTTTGTTAAATGATATTCGTGTGCTGAATAAAGAGCAGTATCCGTTGATGATCGAACGCTTTGCGGCTCTGGCGTTTGCTGCGCAGGAAACGCTACCTGAGCAGTTGCCGTGGCCCGCCTTGGTGTTCAAAGAAGATGAGCGCAACGCTGCGCTACAAAAATATCAGTTAGCGCTGGATACGCCGGTGTTGGCATTGTGTCCTGGCGCGGAATTTGGACCTGCCAAGCGTTGGCCTGAGCAGCACTACGCTTGTGTTGCCGAGCAGAGCATCGCTGCGGGTAAGCAAGTGTGGATTTTTGGTTCACAGAATGATGCTGCAGTGGCAGACAGTATTCGCGCCACATTGCCATTGTCACAACAAAATCGCTGCATCAATCTGGCGGGCAAAACTTCTCTGGCAGAAGCGATTGATCTGCTGGCTTGTGCAGATGCGGTGGTCAGTAATGATTCTGGTTTGATGCATATTGCTGCCGCACTGCAAAGACCATTGGTGGCGGTGTACGGATCTTCGTCGCCACAATTTACACCGCCGTTGGCTAAAGCGGTGGAGGTTGTGCGTTTAGGTTTGGATTGCAGTCCCTGTTATCAGCGTGAATGCCCGTTAGGGCATTTGCATTGTCTCAAACAGTTGCCGCCACAGCGCGTATTGGATGCGCTGGAGCGTTTGCCACAACCTGTGATGGTCTTGTCAGCATGAAGCGTGTACTGGTAGTTAAAACGTCATCGATGGGTGATGTGATACACACGTTGCCAGCATTGAGCGATGCGTATGCGGTGCAGTCAGACATTCGTTTTGATTGGGTGGTAGAGGAAGGGTTTGCAGAGATTCCAACCTGGCATCCACAAGTAGAAACAGTGATTCCGGTGGCTATTCGGCGCTGGCGCAAAAATCTGCTCAGTTTTCTAGGTAGTAACGAGTGGTTCTTGTTTCGTGAGGCAATAGGCGCACAGCAGTACGATGCCATTATTGATGCGCAAGGTCTGCTAAAAAGTGCAGTATTGACGCGGCTTGCGCGTGGCCCAGTTTGCGGTTACGACAGAAAAAGTGTGCGTGAGCCGTTGGCCAGTTTTGCCTACAGCCAGACGTTTGCAGTGGCGAAACATCAGCATGCAGTGGAGCGCATCCGTGAGTTATTTGCGCAAGTGTTGGGGTATCAAAAACCCGGTACACCACCTGATTACGGCATTGATCGTTTGCGGTTTGGTGAGCAGAGTGATCCACCGTATGTGCTGTTTTTGCACGGTACCACGCGCGCGGATAAACATTGGCCCGATGAATACTGGCAGGCACTGGGTCGTCTGCTGTGTGAATCCGGCGTGCAGGTGAAATTGCCGTGGTGGTCTGATGCTGAGCATCGCCGTGCAAAATTTATTGCAGAAGCGCATCCGCGTGCCGAAGTATTGTCGCGGACGAATATCGCGGGCATGGCAGCCACTATCGCTTGTGCCCGCGCAGTAGTGGCGGTGGACACAGGGCTGGGGCATTTGGCTTTGATTGGCGCTTATGGCCCCAATCAATATCACCTGAATGCACACGAGTTTACGCACAACCATAAAAAATATATTCAGCCTGCTGTATTTGCGCCGCTGACACCAGCCATCGTTTTCGCGCGCATGAATGAAATATTGCGCAGTGTGAACTACCAACATCCATCGACTACAGGTGCGTTATGAGGTTGGTTTTTGCATTGTATCGCTACTTCCCTTACGGTGGTTTGCAGCGTGATATGTTGCGTATTGCAAGAGCCTGTGTGCAGCGTGGTGCGACAGTAAAAATTGTTTGTGCAGAATGGGAAGGCGAACTGCCGGATGGTATAGCTGTCGAGCAGTTGCGTGTTGGTGGAATGACCAATCATGGTCGACATCGATCTTTTTCTGATGCGCTACAGAAAAAATTACAAACAGAAGCTTGCGATCTAGTAGTTGGATTTAACAAGATGCCAGGCATTGATGTGTATTACGCTGCCGATACCTGTTTCAAAGCCAAACTGATGCAGGAGCGTTCACCGGCGTTGCAGTATTTGCCACGCTACCGCCAGTATCTGTGCGATGAAGGTGCGGTGTTTGGCAGCAAGAGTAAAACAAAAATTCTGGCGTTGGCGCAGCGCAGCGTCGATGAATATGCGTGTTACTACCCAGGGTCTGAAAAACGCTGCGTGGTTTTGCCGCCGGGCATCAACCCCGATCGCCGTGCAGGGGTTGATGCAGTGCAGCAGCGTGAACAATTTCGGCGAGCGTGGGGGCTGGCAGAGACGGATAAATTGGTGCTGATGATCGGTTCAGGTTTTCGCACCAAAGGATTGGATCGCGCTATTTTAGCAGTGGCGGCGTTGCCGCTAGAGCTGTTGTCACGCACACATTTTGTGGTGATTGGCCAGGATAAGCCCGATGCATTTCGGCGCCTGGCGGCACAACATGGCATTGAGCAGCGGATACGCTTTCTAGCAGGGCGCGATGATGTTCCGCAGTTTTTGTTGGGTGCTGATGTGTTGATTCATCCAGCGTATCGCGAAAACACTGGCACTGTATTGCTGGAAGCGTCTGTCGCTGGATTGCCGGTGTTGACGACAGCGGTTTGTGGTTATAGCCACTATATTCGCCAGTACGATTGCGGGTTAGTGATGGATGAACCCTTCTCACAATCTGCGCTGAATACGGCTTTGCAAACGATGCTGGAACAGGATTTGCAGCGATTGCAGTGGCAAAAAAATGCTTTGCAGATGGCGAACAGTGCCGATATCTATTCACTTTTCTCGCGTGCGGCCGAACATATTCTGGCGTTGGCTTCAGAGGCTGTTAAGTCATGAAGCTATTTCTGGATGCGCAGTGGCAACAGTATTGGTGTGATAAAGATCCCTTTGCAGAAGCGCGCGCGCTGCAAGGCACGGTGTATCGCAGCAAAGAGGGGCGGCGGACACTGCGTTTTGAGAAAGAGGGTCGCGGTTACTTCCTCAAGTTGCATGAAGGTGTAGGCTGGAAAGAAATTCTAAAAAATTTGTTGCAGCTGCGCTTGCCGGTTTTGGGTGCTGCCAATGAATTTCACGCCTGCCGACGTCTGCAAGCGCTGCAAATTGACACGATGACGCCTGTAGCCTTTGGTGAGCGCGGTGGTAATCCAGCGCGGAAAATATCGTTTCTGATCACAGAGGAATTGGCATCGACGATCAGTTTGGAAGATTACTGCAAGACTTGGATTGCTGCACTGCCCAGTGTGCGTGAAAAGCGCGCTGTCATACGCAAGTTGGCACACATCAGTAAAACCTTGCATGAGAATGGCATAAACCACCGCGACTTCTATTTGTGCCATTTTTTGCGTGCAGATAATGGCCTGGCATTTGAAGAGAGTGATGCTCTATTTCTCATTGATCTACATCGCGTGCAAATGCGCAATCAGGTGCCGCTGCGTTGGTTGGTAAAAGATTTGTCAGGACTTTTTTATTCCGCATTTGATTTGCCGCTGACACGCCGCGATATTTTGTGCTTCCTGTCGATTTATCGCCGTGAATGGCTGGCAGGTGGGCGTGTGCCTATATTGCAAGATATTGCTACAAAGGCGGTTGCTTTGTATCAGAAAGATTTTGGTTGCGCACCGCCGCCGGCAATTTCTGCCATCTTGAAACACGCGTCGTATGCGGCTGGATAAGTTTATTGCACACGCGACAGGATTGACGCGCCAGCAAGTGCAACGCGCAGTGCGCGCCGGTGAAGTCTGTGTCAATGGTGTTGTGCAATGTAAACCACAGATGCATCTACAAACGACAGATAGTGTGATGTTACGGGGGGAATTACTGCAAGGCGTTGCGCCGCGCTATTTTATGTTGCACAAGCCGGTGGGGTATGTCTGTGCCAATAGTGACGGCCATCATCCGGTAGTGCTGGATTTATTGCATGAGCCACGGCGTGATGGCTTACAAATTGTCGGCAGGTTGGATATTGATACAACAGGTTTGGTGTTGCTGACAGATGATGGCGCGTGGAATCATCGTGTGACATCGCCTGCGAGCGCGTGTCATAAACGCTATCGAGTGAAGCTGGCTGAGAGTTTGTCTTCTGTGTCGGCCGAGGTATTGCGCAATGGCGTGTTGCTGGATGGCGAGAAGCATCAAACCAGGCCTGCACAGTTGACGGTTGTTAATGCAACAAGCGATGAGGTGCTGCTGGTTATACAAGAAGGAAAGTATCATCAAGTGAAGCGCATGTTCGCTGCCGTAGGCAACCATGTGCTGACCTTGCACCGTGAAAGCATTGGAGATATTGCGTTGGATACGATGCTGCAACCTGGCGAGTATCGTGCGTTAACAGCAGATGAAGTGGCGAGTGTTAAGTGATGAGGCATGACCCCGCATTTGATGTGTTGTTGCCATTTTTACAATCTTG
>CAZZNL010000074.1:0-7716 GCA_964655625.1 uncultured Pseudomonadales bacterium | reverse complement strand
CCATCTTGGCTGATATATTGTAGTTTGTCTTACGGTGTTTCGTTCAAGGTATTTTTTGCAGTGGTACCAATACTGAAAGCAGCATCTTTAGGGCCAACAAGGTTACAAGGTCCGTTTTTCTTCATCTTGCAATAAGTGGTCATTGCGTGACCAGAAACTTTGATAATCGAGGTTGCTGATGTGGCTGTTCCATTTTTATCCAGTTTTAGCTTGATAATTCCATCCGAAAATTTTAGTGAAGCATAAATTGGACTAACCATGGTAACCTTTTTGAGGAAGGCCATAGATAAAAGGTAGTCTACTGGGAAAAACGTGTTCATAGGGTTGAACAGGTTCCCATAGCCGGCATTATCCTGATCTGCGTTTGTTGCATCGCCGTCTGGTGCAATGTAAATCACGTTGCTTCCAGCAGGTCTATACCATGTTCCAGAGAGGTTATACACAATGCCGCCTGGAAGAAATGACACAACATTGGTTTCAATTGTTCCATCCAGCGTGTGATCAGCGTTTAAGTTTATGGTTTGACGAACCCACAGATCTGGGTCGGGGTTACTAAATATTTTTCCAATATTTTTATCATTAATTTTGATGGCACCGCCGCCTTGCAGTGTCGCTTTGACAGTAAGAGCACCAGGGTTGGATGTTACGGTATAGGATTCAGCGAATGCATTAGAAAAAAAAGTACACAGGGATGCTGCTAGTAATGCGTTTAATAAAATCTTCATGATGATCTCCATAAGCTGAATACATATACCGCACGACTATTCGTGCGAGAATGATACTAGCATATTCGATATTGAAGTGTCTGATTGCGTGTTACTACCCGTGTTGGCAGAGGGTTGTAGCAATGGGCCAGTCAAACAACTCGCCATATTGCTCCAGCCAATGAGACAGATGGGGGCGCGTACCAGCGGTGCGCAATGACAACAGTGGTGCAAAGTCTTGCCAGAGATCGATGTCGCTGCCCAAGTGCTCATTGTAAACGGTTTGCACGCTAATGCCGTGTTGCTGACAGTACTGCAGGTGAGCTTGATAGCTGTGTGCGCCATAAAAAAACTGCATGCGCGTCGGCAGGTTCAGCACCATTACATTGGTGCCATTTTGCTGTGCATCTGGCACTAAGGTGATTGCTGTATTGCTGTTGTTGTCGCTGTCGCTATTGTTGTTATTGCTATTGTTGTTATTGCTATTGTGCGCGTGGATGGTTGCGTCGAGATCGTGTGGCGTTGCCAGTGGCAGATCGCCGTGCAAAATCATGGCGGCGGGAATCTGTTGCGCAGTGAGTGCAGCAATGGCGGCTGTAATACCGCTGTTCAAACTGCGGTCTTGTTCAAGATTGAGTGTCTCGGTGTGATGAGTGGCAGCCAGCGCAGCAACGGCACTGGATCGTGTTACGACGACAACGCGACTGACAGACTGACAGCGCTGGAGCATGATCAGCAGGTCTGAGAGCAGCGCCGTCATCAGGCTTTGTCGCGCTTCAATAGGCAAAGCGTGTGCCAGCCGACTTTTGCAGCTATCGAGATCTTTGACTGGAATGATGACCAGCATGTACGGCCTGCAAAAAGGTGGCGTGAGGGAGAGTGCTTGGTGGCTTATGTTGCGGGGTTTCTGGAATGCTGTCGATAGCCGTGCAATGATTGGCCCTTCGTTTAGTGGGAAATCCGTAATGAAAGGCAATATAAAACTGGGGATGGCAGTGGTGGTTTTGGTGCTGCTGGTGGGTGGCTTTTGGGCGTGGCGTCAGTGGGTGGTGCAGGCGGATCGCGCTGGGTTTTACATCAGCAATGGCCGTTTGGAGGCCACACAGAGCCGCGTGGCTACACGCATTCCCGGGTTGTTGGCAGAAGTGCGCGTGCGCGAAGGCGATCGCGTGGAGGCAGGGCAGGTGTTGGCCATGTTGGACAGCAGGCCGCTGCAAGCCGAAATAGCGCGTGCAGAAGCCGCTATTGCGCAGGCTGATGACCAGGTGCGACTGGCAGCCGCGCAGTTGGCACAGAGTCAGACGGAGTGTGATTACGCCCGCACCCAGCTCGGTCGTCTGCAGTCTCTGCGGCAGCGGCAGTTTGTCTCTGCGGATCAATTTGACAGTGCCAGCACGCGTGCCGCCAGCTGTGGTTCAGTGATCAACGCGGCACAAGCTGCCGTAGAAGCGGCGCGCTCGGCGGCGAAAGTCGCGGAAGCCGGGCGCAAACGACTGGATGTCGATCTCGCCGACAGCACGATACGCGCACCATTTTCCGGTTACATTCTCTATCGCTTGGCTGAACAGGGCGAGGTGATTGCCGCCGGTGCGCCGCTGTTTACTCTGGTCAGCGACAGTGAAATCTATCTAACCGTTTTTTTACCTGCTGAAGTGGCGGGTCAGTTGGCCGCAGGTGATGAAGCGCGCCTGCAAATGGATGCCAAGCCTGATGAGTGGGTGGCGGCAAAAGTCACCTTTGTAGCACCGGAGGCGGAGTTCACGCCGAAGTCGGTGGAAACAGCCAGTGAGCGCAACAAATTAGTATTTCGCACCCGTTTGGGTATTGATCCTGCGGCGCTGGCACAGCAACCGTGGTTGAAAAGTGGCATGCCGGGCTTGGGTTGGCTGCGGGTGCGTGCCGATAGTGCGTGGCCGACAACACCGCACTGACGGCGTGCTTGAGTGGATAACATGAATCAGTCAGCAGTCGTCGCCACGCTGTCGGGCGTGCGGCACAGTTACGGCAATGTGGTGGCGCTGGACGGCATTGATCTGGCTATTCCCGCGGGTTGTCTGGCTGGTGTCATTGGGCCGGATGGTGTCGGCAAATCTACCTTGCTCGGTTTGATTGCCGGGGCGCGGCGCATGCAACAGGGCGCGGTGCATGTCATGGATGAAGACTTGCGCGCCACCGCCGCGCGCGAGCGCATGTGTCGCCGCGTGGCGTATATGCCGCAGGGCTTGGGAAAAAATTTGTATCCCACTTTGTCGGTGATGGAAAACATTCGTTTTTTTGCTGCGCTGTTTGGTGAGAGTGGTGCTGCTTGCGATGCGCGTATTCAGCATTTATTGCAGGCCACAGGCATGTCGGGTTTTGTCGATAGACCGGCGGCAAAACTGTCTGGCGGTATGAAACAAAAACTGGGTTTGTGCTGTGCATTGATTCATCAGCCGGATTTGTTAATTCTCGATGAGCCGACGACAGGTGTTGATCCTTTATCGCGCCGCCAGTTCTGGCAGTTGTTGGCGGATTTGCGCCAGCAACACCGCAGGATGTCGATCGTGGTGGCCACGGCTTATATGGAAGAGGCCGCAGCTTTTGATTGGCTGGCGATGATGGACGATGGTCGCGTACTGGCGCAGGGTGCACCGTCGTTATTATTGCAGCAGACCAACACCAATAATTTGGACGCAGCATTTATTCAATTGTTGCCGCCGGAAAAGCGCGCAGGTCATGTCGAGCCGGTGTTACCGCCCTTGAGCGATGATCACCAGGCCATAGTGATCAGTGCGCGCCATCTCAGTCGCCGTTTCGGTGAGTTTACTGCTGTCGATAATGTGAATTTTGAAATTCGGCAAGGCGAGATTTTTGGATTTCTCGGTTCTAACGGTTGTGGCAAAACCACCACCATGAAAATGCTGACCGGTTTATTGCCGGCCAGTGAAGGAGAGGCGTTTTTGTTTGGCAAACCTGTGGATGCCGATGACATCAACACGCGCCACCGTTTGGGTTATATGTCGCAGAGTTTTTCTCTCTATGAAGAGCTGGATGTGGTGCAGAATCTGGAGCTGCACGGGCGCATTTTTGGTTTGAGCACAGAAAAAATTCGCACCCGTAGTGCGGAATTGCTGCAAGACATGCAGTTGGCACCCTATGCGCAACAATCGGCTGGCAGTTTGCCTTTGGGCGTGCGACAGCGTTTGTCTTTGGCGGTGGCGGTGATTCACGATCCGGTGATGCTGATTTTGGATGAACCCACCTCCGGTGTGGATCCGGTAGCGCGTGATGGCTTCTGGGAGTTGCTGATTGATTTGTCGCGCAACAAAGGCGTGACGATTTTTATCACCACCCATTACATGAATGAGGCAGAGCGTTGCGATCGCATTTCGCTGATGCACGCAGGCCGTGTGTTGGCAGCGGGCAGCCCTGAGGCAATACGGCAGCAGTTTGCAGTTGATGCTCTGGAAGAAGCGTTTATTCAGGTTCTGGAGCAAGCACAACCTGCAGAGCGCAATGCCGAAGAAACGCAGACACGGGTTGAGCTGGCAGTGGATGATTCCGTGCATACAGACACAAAAGGGCGTTTCAGTTGGCAGCGTTTAGCCGCTTATGCGCGCCGTGAAACCCTAGAATTAATGCGCGAGCCCATTCGCTTGTTTTTTGCTTTTGTCGCGCCACTGTTTTTGATGGTGGTGTTGGGAATGGGTGTTAACTTTGATGTCGATAGCTTGAAGTTTTCTGTGTTGGATCGCGACCAATCGCCTGCCAGCCGCGAATACATTGATCATTTTCGTGCGGGTTCTTATTTTGTGGAGCGCGATCCTTTGCGCAGTGCCGACGATATTGATGAGAAACTGGCGTCCGGTGAGCTGCTGTTTACGCTGGATATTCCTTCCGGTTTTGGCAGACGATTAGAGACGGGGCAGCAGCCGTCAGTTGCTGTGCATATCAACGGCAGTTATCCCTTTCGCGCTGAGCGTGCGCGCAACTACATTGTCGGTGTGCATCAACAGTATTTGCAGCAGCTAAAGCGTGAAAATCGTGTGCAGATGCCCGATGACCCTTACCGTTTGGAAACGCGATTTCAATACAATCAAGAAATGTTGAGTGCTTATGCCATCGTGCCATCCATTATCGCTGTATTGGTGACGATGATTCCCACCATGTTGATGGCGGTGGCCATTGTGCGTGAGAAAGAGCTGGGCTCGATTATCAACTTCTATGCCACACCCACACGGCGTTTGGAATTTCTCTGGGGCAAGCAAGTGCCCTATGTGGCGATCGCGATGATCAATTATTTATGCCTGGTGCTGCTCACGCACTTTGCGTTCCAGGTGCCGCTGCTCGGCAGTTTGCCGGTGTTATTGTTTGCTGGCTTTTGTTACAGCTGGGCCGCCACTTCATTTGGCTTGCTGATTTCTGCATTTACCCGCACGCAGATCGCCGCGCTGTTTGCAGCCTTGATTATTTCCATGATTCCATCGGTCAATTTCTCTGGCATGTTAAAGCCGGTGGCATCGTTGGAAGGCGGGGCGTACTGGTTCGGCACGTTGTTTCCCACTACTTACTTAATGAATGTCACTGTCGGCACTTTTACCAAGGGTTTGTACTGGGCTGATTTGTGGAAGAACTTTGCGGTGATGGCTGGGCATTTTGTGTTTTTTACCCTGTGCAGCGCCTTGTTGTTGCGTAAGCAAGAGGCGTGATAATGAACGATTTGCGGCGCAGTTTGATCAATATCTACCATCTCGGCATCAAGGAGCTGTGGAGCTTGCGCAGTGATGTGGTGATGTGTGTATTGATTGTGCTGTCATTCACTATCTTTATTATCATTCCGGCAAAAAATGCGGTGGTAGATATGCGCAATGCTTCTATCGCGGTGGTGGATGAAGACAACTCGCCGCTGTCGCGAGCGCTGTTTTTCTCTTTGCAGCAGCCGTATTTCAAACCGCCAGTATTGATTTCTGGTGAGCAGGTAAATGCCAATATGGATGATGGTACTTACACTTTTGTGGTGTGGATACCTGCGCGTTTTGAGGCAGATGTGCAGACACGCCGCAACCCCGCATTGCAAGTGTTGGTGGATGCCACAGCGATGACGCAAGCCGGCAATGGTGCAGCTTATATTGCGCAAATGCTGGGAGAAACAGTAAAGCAATACTTTCCGCAGGTGCAGTTTCCCGAGCCGGTGCAGATGGATGTGCGCGTCTCTTTTAACCCTAATTTGTACGGCGATTGGTTTTTTGCAATTACCAATATGATCAGTATCGTGTCCATGTTGGCGATTGTATTGACGGGTGCGGCGCTGATTCGTGAGCGCGAACGCGGCACGGTGGAGCATTTATTGGTGATGCCTTTGCGTCCGGTAGATATTGCGCTGGGGAAAGTATGGGCCAATAGTTTGGTGATTTTGGTGGCGATGTTTTTCTGTATCGAAATCATCGTGCAGCTGGTGCTCGGTGTGCCGTTGCAAGGTTCGCTGCTGTTGTTCTTGTTCGGTTCTGCGCTGTATCTGTTTGCCATTTCTGCCATTGGTATTTTTCTGGGAACCGTGGCGCGTTCCATGCCGCAATTGGGTTTGTTGTTTTTGCCGATAGTGATGTCCATCGCGGTGTTGTCGGGTGGGTTAACGCCGTTGGATGCCATGCCCAACGCGATTCACTACTTTATGCTGATGATTCCTTCCTCTCACTTCACCAATTTCGCTATGGCCGTGTTGTTTCGCGGCGCGGGTTTTGCTCTGGTGTGGCAGCAATTTGCTGCCATGAGTGCCATCGGTGTGGTGTTTCTCACACTGTCGTTGTTGCGCTTTCGTTCGTCCATTGCCGGCGGTAAGTAACGCGCACAAAAAAGCCCGCACAGGGCAGGCTTTTTGCGAGAACGCAGCGCGAGCGATTACTCGGCGGTGAGTGCGTTCACTTGCTCCAGTGCATCCACATATTCGGTCAGCAGGCGCATGACCACTTGGCCGCTTTTTTCGATGTGATTGACCTGGCCAATGACCTGACCACAAGGGTTGAAAGCCACTTTCTGGCACTCGCCCACGGCGGCGTATTTGTGGGTGCGGCGGATGGCATCGCCCGTGACCAAGCCTTGCAGTGGCATGCCCAGCGGTTTGGGGTTGCCCTCCGCTTCCCAGGCCATGGTCCACTCGTTTTTCAGCATGCGGCAGGGTTTGCCAGTCCAGCTGCGTGAACGCACGGTGTCTTCGGAGGTGGCTTTGAGCAGGGTTTCTTTCTGCGCGGGTTCGGCATCGGCTTCTTCCACGGTCAGCCACAGCGAGCCAGACCACACGCCTTGCGCGCCCATGGCCATCGCGGCCAATACTTGACGGCCATTGCCGATACCGCCGGCTGCCAATACAGGGGTGTCGCCCACGGCATCAATGATTTGTGGCCACAATACGATGGAGCCGACATCGCCAGTGTGGCCACCACCTTCGCCGCCTTGCGCAATGATGAAATCCAGGCCGGCTTTTTTGTGCTGCACGGCTTGTTTGACTTTGCCACACAGCGCGCCGATCAAGCGGCCGCTATCTTGCACGCGTTTGATGATGTCTGCCGGTGGGGTGCCGAGTGCATTGGCAATCAACTTACACTTGGGGCGTTCCAGTGCTACATCCACCAATTGCGTGGCGATGGCTTCGTTCCAGCCCAGCAAGCCCATTTTGTCGTCTTTGTCTGGCCACTCGGGAACGCCGTGATCTTTCAGCAGTTTTTCAGCGAAGTCGCGGTGCTCTTGCGGCACCATGCCTTGCAGCATTTCTTCCAGCTTGGCGGGGTCCATTTCGCCCATGCCTTCGTATTTTTGCGGGATAACGATGTCTACACCGTAGATATGATCGCCGATGTGCTGATCAATCCAGTCCAATTCCTGTTTCAACTGCTCTGGTGAAAAGCCGACAGCGCCGAGTACGCCCAAGCCACCAGCTTTGGAGACGGCGACGACAACGTCGCGGCAGTGAGTAAAAGCAAAGATAGGCACTTGAATGCCCAATTTCTTGGCGATTGTGGTTTGCATAGTGATGCTC
>CAZZNL010000073.1:0-7718 GCA_964655625.1 uncultured Pseudomonadales bacterium | reverse complement strand
TTTCTGTTGCACTGGCCGTCGGCTCACGCCGCCCAGGCGTTACCTGGCACTCTGCCCTATGGAGCCCGGACTTTCCTCCACCTTTTGCAAGGCAGCGATTGTCTGGCCAACTCCGTGCGCAAGGGTACGCCCTGCATGCAGTGAAGGCAATCCTATTTTTTTAATTTGAAATCGGTTTTGGTTCTGTCCCACACATTCCCCGATAAGCCTTTTTCGCGCAGTTTGTATTTCTGCACCTTGTTGGTTGGCGTCATGGGCAACTCGTCAACAAACTCAATGTAGCGCGGCACAAAAAAGTAAGGTGCGTTGTCATTGACAAAACGCGCCAACTCTTCGGCTGTCACTGTCGCATCCGGCTTCAATACCACATCTATTTTTAATTCCGCTTCACTCTGGATGTGTTCTGACGGAATACCAAAACAGGCCACAGCCTGTACTGCAGGATGCTGCATCACCGCATGCTCAACTTGCAGCGAGGAAATATTGCGCCCCTTATCGCGGATGTAATCACTTTTTCTATCGACAAAGAAAAAATCGCCATCAGCATCGCGCACACCGAGATCGCCCGTGCGATACCAATCGCCATGGTAGGCTTTTGCTGTCGCTTCCGGATTTTCAAAGTATCCGTTGAAAATAACATAGGGCTTTTGTGGTCGCAGACAGAACTCCCCTGGCGTTCCCGGCGGGCATTCATTGCCGTCATCATCGCGAACAGACACATCCACACCCGGCGCCACTGCGCCCAAACAATTGGGCTTCCACTGCGCTTTTCCATCTTCAAGACAGCGCAAAATCAGCGCCGCCTCGCTTTGGCCAAACCCTTTTTGTACACACTGCAAACCGAAACGCTGCATGAAGGGTTTTGTTAAATGCGGTGGCAGTGGAATGATATTGGCGTAGCGCAGTGTGGTATCGGCATCCTCCGGCTTTTCTGGCGCATTCCACAAAAACATGTGCATAGCGCCCAGCGTTGTGGTTTCTGTCGCCTTGTAATGTCGAATGCGATTCCAAAACTGTGTGGCAGAAAAATGCTCATCCAACGCACAGGGAATACCGACAATCAGTGCGCGAAATACACTGGTAATCCACGCGCCGGTGTTATACAGCGGCATGCAGTTGTATACGACATCACCCGGTTGATTACAAAAATATTCTTTGGCACTTTCTGCAGCACTGATCCACACGTTGTGCGGCTGCATTACGCCTTTGGATTTTCCCGTAGTGCCAGACGTCCACAAAATGGCGCAGGTATCACCGTAATGAATATCAACAAAGTCAGGTTCCGCATCCGACAGCGCATCAAAAGATTGCAAATCGATGGCACCTTCCGGCAGCACACCATTTTCATTCACTTTTACCAGCAGCGCGCCATACTTTGTCGAATCCACGGCTTCAGATACACGCGGGTACTTATCGGTATCCGTCACCAACACCTTGCCTTTACTCTCTTCAATGGCTTCTGCCAACCAGCTGCCTTTGTAATCCCCGTTGATGGGAATCCAGATTGCACCCAATTTATTGGCGGCAAGTGCAATCATGACAAATTCGACACAGCTGCGCATAAAAATGACAACGCGATCGCCTTTCTCTACACCCAAGGATTTCAAACCTGCAGCATAGCGATTCACCGTGCGATTAACTTCATCAAAGGTATACACGCGATCATCGACGAGATAACACGGCGCATCGGGAATAGCCTGTGCCTGTAAACGCAAAATGCGCCCCAAAGTGCGGTCGGCGGGATTATCCAAGGGCAATAGGTTCATCGCGAATTCCTGTTAGCAGTTTTGTTTTGTCCACAATAGCGCAGACTGACGCATACGCCACATCAGCGTTTTAGCGGGAATCGCGCTGATTCCCACGGTGGTTTACCGCAATCGCTTCCCTGCACCACAGGCGGCTATCCATCAGATTTTCTTGGTATATCCATCAGATTTTCTTGGTAGAGTAAGCGACTGTGTCCATTAACGATCAAGGATTTCGGCATGTCTCAGCACACACAAAACCTTTCTTCTGCTTATGACTATATCGTGGTCGGTGGTGGCTCTGCCGGTTGTGTGGTCGCCGGCCGTTTAGCAGAGGCCAATCTAGGCTCAGTGCTGCTACTGGAAGGTGCAGATCGCGCCGAAGCCAACCCCGAAACCTTGAGCGCCGACGGCTTCAAATACGCCTTTGCCAATGACAAAGTGATGTTGGATCGCATGAGTGCAGAGCAGGAGCACTGCGGCAAACGCACCCTGTATGCCGGCTCTGGTCGCGGCATGGGCGGCAGCGGCAGCGTCAACGGCATGGTTTATACGCGCGGTGACAAACTGGATTTTGCACAGTGGCCCAGCGGTTGGCATTGGCAAGATATTGAGCCAGCCTTCCAAGGCTTGGAGCAACGTCTGCGCCCTCGCCACCGCGAGGCCACCGGTTTTACCGAGCTGGCACTGACAGCGGCCGAGGCAGCAGGCTTTCAACGCAAGCACGGTATGAATGACGGACACTTGAATGGATTCATGGGCTACAACGACATGAATTACGAAGGCGACAAACGTCGCAACTCCTACGTCGCCTTCATCGCTGAAAACACTTCCAGCGCGCTCACGGTGAAAACGCGCAGCCTGGTGCAAAAAATTGTGTTTGACGGACAACGCGCCACTGCCGTAGAAGTGATGATCAACGGCAAGCTGCATACTATTCAGGCTAAGAAAGAAATTGTTCTCTGTGCCGGCGCACTGGAAACACCAAAATTATTGATGCTGTCTGGCGTGGGGCCGAAAGAACATCTGCAATCTTTGGCTATTCCTGTCGTCCACGATGCGCCCGAGATCGGCAACAATTTGCACGATCACCCCAATGTTTCACTGTTTTTTCAAGGGCGCAAACCGGTCGACTTTCGCTACCCACAGGTTTACGGCTTTACGCGCTGCAATCCCACGCTGGATTTGCCTGCCGAGCAAGCTGACACCTGTTTTGCTTGGCTCGCCGCACCCGTCACCATGCAACAATCCATGACACGCATGGCACCTGCGACGCTGCTGCACGGCAAAAAATTCTTCAATCCCGTACTCAAAGGCTTGATACGTTTTGCCTTAAAAATGGCGCTGCTGTTACCTCCCGTCAATCGCTTTATCAATAACTTGTACGGCATTGTGATTATTCTCGGTAAGCCGCTGTCGCGCGGTACGCTGCGCCTGGCTTCGCGCAATGCCAAAGATCCCGCCATCGTCGATCTTGGCTATTACAGCAATCCCGTTGATATGGAAACCATGATCAATGGTGTGGAGCTGGCCAAAAAAATTGGCAGCCATGAGGGATTAAAAACTTGGGGCAACCGTTTGATGGCACCGCCCACGCGCTCCAGCAAACGTGAGGTGTTAAAAAAATGGATCATCAACACCAGCATGACCACTTTTCATTATTGCGGCACATGCACCATGGGTGAGGAGAACAGCGCCCCCGTCGACACACGACTCAAACTCAAAGGCGTACAGGGCATTCGCATCGCCGATGCCTCTGCCATTCCTGTCATACCGGTTTCTGCACTCAATGCGCCGTCGATGATGGTGGCTTATCGCGCTGCCGATTTCATCCTGCAAGATGCAGCCGTCACTGCATCCTAGCCACTTACTCGCTGCGCAGCGCCTCGATGGGATCTAACCGTGAGGCGCGCCACGCGGGTGTAATACCGGATAACAGCCCGACGAGTGCCGACAAACCAAACGACAAAATAAAATAGAAAGGCTGAATCGTAATAGGCATAGAAGGTGCCAAACTTTTTAATAAGCCCAACAACAGCGCCACCACCGACAACCCCAATACACCGCCGCACACCGACAGCAATACCGCCTCACCGAGAAACAGCAACAGCAACTGCTGTTTCGTGGTTCCCAGAGCGCGCAACAAGCCAATTTCTGCCGTGCGTTCACGCAATGTGGTGCTCATAATCGTCAACACTCCCACACCGCCTACCAGCAGTGAAATACTGCCCAAGGCCGCAATAGCTATTGTCAGCAAACTCAAAATTCTGTCGAGACTCGACAGCATATCATCCTGTGAAAACAGTGTGACATCATCGTCGCCGTGCAGCTCGTGAATGAGCTTGCGTATATTATTAGAAATATTCTCCGTGGTGGTGTTCTCGGTAAACACCACATCCATTTCTTGCAAATTGCTGCGATTGAATAACTGTAGGGCGCGACTGGTAGGAATGTAGGCAATTTCATCCAAATCCGTGCCGAGAAAATTGCCTTTGCTCTCCATCACACCAATAACGCGAAAACGCGTGCCACCAATACGCACAAATTGCCCCAGTGGATTTTCATCGGCAAACAATTCGCCGCGCAGCTTGCTGCCCAAGACCGCAAAAGGTCGTGCGTTTTCTGGATCATCGGCTGGCAAAAAATTACCCACAGCGACCGGCATGCGCCAAGCAGCAGAAGCATCACTGCCGACACCAAAAATATCGGTATCGCGCCCGCGCAGACCGTTTGAAACACGACCCGTTCCCATCACAATCGGCACCACATACTGCACGTCTCGCAAACGTCGAATGGCTTCGCCGTCAGCGATAGTCAGCGGCCGCACCGTATTCAGCACGCCGGCCATGCCCATGGTCTGATTTTTTCCCGGACTCACTTTGACAATGCGCGAACCGAATTGTGAAAAACTGTCCAACACATACAGACGCAAACCCTCACCGACTGCGGTGAGCAAAATCACTGCGGCAATGCCGATGCCGATACCGCTGGCCGTCAGTGCCGTGCGCAACCGCCCCGCACGCAATGCGCACAGCACCCACTGCACGGCATCGATCGCTCTCATGTCATTTTTCCTGCCAGCGCATTAACAGGCTGCTGACGTGCAGCGCGACCTGCTGGCAACCACGCAAACAACAAACCCGACAATAACGCGATCAACACTGATGCCAACACTGCCCACGCTGGCGCTGCAAACGGCACACTCGGCCACAACACGCGCCCCAGCAACACCAGTATTTCACCGGCCAATACACCACTTAAGGCGCCGAGCAAACACAGCAACAGCGACTCCAACAAAAACAAACGCCGAATATGGCGACTAGAAGCGCCTAATGCTTTTAGCAGGCCGATCTCTTGCGTGCGCTGCGATACGCTGATCAAGGTCAAATTCATCACCAAGACACCCGCCACCAACAAACTAATACCCGCTATAACACCTACACCCAGTGTTAATGCTGAAAAAATATTGTCGAAGGTTTTCATCATGGCATCCGGTTTGACGATGGTGACATCCTCCTCACCTTGATGCAGCTCACGAAAAGCATCGAGCAATTCCTGCTGCAATTTGTCGATACTGTAGTATTCACGCGGCTGCACCAAAACACGAAACAAACCCTCGCGATTAAATAACATCTGTGTGGCCGCCACCGGCACTAACACCCCGTCACTCAAATCGAATCCCGAGGCATCGGCTTTGCCCTGCAAGATGCCAATGACACGAAAACGGCGATCGCCCATTTTGATCCACTCACCCAGTGCCGGCTTCGAACCAAATAATTCATCGCGCACCTTGCCACCGATCACACAAACCGGCTGCGCCACACTGTTATCCAGTGTCGGCAAAATACTGCCATTCCCAACCGTCAACTCGCGCATGGCAAAATAATCGGCATTGGTGCCGACAATCATCACATCGCGTGTGCGCGCATTGGCTGATACTTCTACTTTTCCCGCCATCAACGGCGCAATACGCCAGATGCCGCGCAAACGCGATTGCAACGCACTGACATCAGCCAGTGTGACATCGCGCGTTGCTGTGCCAATAGGCGGCGGGCCACCACCGGTGGTTTGTTTTTTTCCCGGCATCACCACGAGCAAGCTAGAACCCAGTGCAGAAAATTCATTGCGCACATAGCCGCGCGCACCTTCACCCAGCGCAGTGAAAGCCACCACTGAACCGACAGCCAAGGTCATGGCCAACATCATCATGCCCGTGCGAAAACGATAGCGGCGCAATACAGCTACAGCAAAATTGAAACTGTCATACCAACTGATACCGACGGCAGCCATCACGATTGATCACTGACTATGCGGCCATCACTAAACACAATGCGTCGCCGCGCACGCGCACCTAGAACGTTATCGTGCGTTACCATCAACAGGGTAATACCGGATGCATTCAACTCTTCCAATAATTCCATGACCTCTCGACCCGAGCGACTGTCGAGATTTCCTGTCGGTTCATCGGCGAGAATAATCTGCGGTTTCATCACCACTGCGCGACCGATAGCCACACGCTGCCGCTGTCCGCCCGACAACTGTTGCGGTAAGTGTTCAGCGCGACTATCCAATCCCAAACGCTGTAACACTTGCGCTGCACGCTCGCGGCGCTCGGCGGCAGACACACCCGACAACACCATCGGCAATTCAATATTTTCTCTGGCCGACAAACGTGGAATCAGATGATACGCCTGAAACACAAACCCAATTTTTTCACGGCGCAACACAGCGCGCTGTTCTTCCGCCATCCCGACCGTTTCAATTGCATCCAATTGATAGGAACCGCTGTCCGGTGTATCCAATAAACCCATCATATTGAGCAGAGTCGATTTTCCAGAGCCCGATGGCCCCATGACAGACACATATTCGCCAGCGGCAATGTTCAAACTCACACCATCCAATGCTCGGATTTCTTCATCGCCCAAGGTGAAATGACGCAAAATATTGTGCAAACGAATCATGGTGATTTTTTCGCCGCCGCTGCTTTGTCTCTATCTTCTGCGGTTTCTTCGCGCGCGAACACCCCTTCCTTAAGGCCCGCACGGTCTGGTGCCAACACCACTTTTTCACCGGCCTGCAGCCCACTGATCGCCTCCGTCATCGTCCAGTTGGACAAGCCCGGCACAAAGGTGCGCAGCTGAATTTTTCCGTCTTCTTGCAAGACATAGACTTTATTTTTATCAAATACCGCTTCCGAAGGAACGCGCAACACATCGTGACGTTCGTCCAAAATAATTTCGATGTCCGCGCTGTAGCCCACTAACAACACGACATCTTTTGGCAGTTCATCAAACCTGGCATCGACATCCACCGTGCGCGCCTGCTTTTCCACTTCAACCACATACGGCGCAATGCGAGTGAGCTGACCATCAAACGATCGACCGCGAAAAGCATCCAAAGTGATACGCACGCGCTGCCCCACGCGCACCGGCATCGCATCCACTTCGTCGATCGGCGCAGTGACATAAAGACAGGAATCATCAATGATCTGGACGGCAGGCGGCGTCAGCACACCCGAAGGCGATGGCGTGGCGTACTCACCCAACTCACTGTCCACCTCGGCAATGACACCGGCATAAGGCGCGCGCAAATAGGTCAAATCTAAACGTGCGCGTGCCAAATCAAGATTGGCCTGTGCCATCTTTGCCTGATCTTCCGCCGCGCGACAGGATTGCTGACTGGTTACAGCCAGGGTGCGCGCTGCTTCTGCCTGCGTGCTCGCAATCAACTGTTTGGCATAAACTGATTGCGCGCGCTGATTTTCGCGCACATTCTGCGCCGCATTGAGGCAGGCGCGCTGCTGCTCGTGAACGGCTGCTGACGCGTTAGCCTCTGCCTGCGCCACATTGGCTTTGTGATCTTCATTCCACAATTCCAACAACACTTGCCCAGCGTCGACACGATCACCTTTCTTCACATTCAACTTCTGTACCCGACCACCCAGCGACATCGACAAGCCCGAACGCTGACAAG
>CAZZNL010000072.1:0-7765 GCA_964655625.1 uncultured Pseudomonadales bacterium | reverse complement strand
TGTCTGGCATGCCGCCAGCTGGTTTGTCTTCTACAACGTCAGTCACCATCGCTTCGGTAGTGATCATCAAACCAGCGACAGAACCGGCAGCTTGCAGTGCTGCGCGAGTTACTTTGGCAGGGTCGAGAATACCCATTGCCAGCATATCGCCGTACTCGCCAGTGGCTGCGTTGTAGCCGAAGTTGCCTTTGTTTTGCTTGATCTTATCGACCACTACCGAGGCTTCGTCGCCAGCGTTGCTGACGATTTGACGGATCGGTGCTTCCATAGCGCGGCGCGCCAAGTTGATGCCGATAGTCTGATCTTCGTTGTCACCGGTCAGGCCTTCCAGTGCTTGCACCGCGCGCACCAGAGCTACACCGCCGCCAGCAACCACGCCTTCTTCAACAGCGGCGCGAGTTGCGTGCAGCGCGTCTTCCACGCGGGCCTTCTTCTCTTTCATTTCTACTTCAGTGCCCGCGCCAACTTTGATGACCGCAACGCCGCCAGCCAGTTTGGCTACGCGCTCTTGCAGTTTTTCGCGGTCGTAATCTGAAGTGGTTTCTTCCATCTGTACGCGCAGGGCAGCCACGCGCGCTTCGATGGCTTTGGCATCGCCAGCGCCGTCGATGATGGTGGTGTTTTCTTTGTCCATAGTGACGCGTTTGGCGTGGCCGAGGTGTGAAAGCCCTGCACTTTCCAACTCCAAGCCCACTTCTTCAGCAATCACAGTACCGCCAGAGAGAATGGCGATGTCTTCCAGCATGGCTTTGCGGCGATCGCCGAAACCAGGTGCTTTACACGCAGCGACTTTGACGATGCCGCGCATATTGTTGACCACCAATGTAGCCAACGCTTCGCCTTCCACATCTTCCGCGATGATGACCAATGGACGGCCAGCTTTGGCAACGGCTTCCAACACAGGCAACATGTCGCGGATGTTGGAGATTTTTTTGTCGACCAACAGGATGAATGGGTTGTCCAATTCAACGCTCATGTTGGCTTGGTTGTTGATGAAGTAAGGCGATACGTAACCGCGATCAAACTGCATGCCTTCTACCACGTCCAGCGTGTTTTCCAGGCCGTTGCCTTCTTCAACAGTGATAACGCCTTCTTTGCCGACTTTTTCCATCGCAGTGGCGATGATGTTGCCGACGCTGTCATCGCTGTTGGCAGAAATAGTGCCGACTTGCGCGATAGATTTGGTGTCTGCACAAGGGGTAGACAGTTTTTTGATTTCTTCAACGGCAGCGGCAACGGCTTTGTCGATACCGCGTTTCAGATCCATTGGGTTCATGCCGGCGGCAACAGACTTCAAACCTTCGTTGACGATAGCTTGTGCCAGTACGGTAGCAGTGGTGGTGCCGTCGCCCGCTTCGTCGTTCGCTTTAGAAGCCACTTCTTTCAGCAGTTGTGCGCCCATGTTTTCGAACTTGTCTTTCAGTTCGATTTCTTTCGCAACGGATACACCGTCTTTAGTGATAGTGGGCGCGCCGAAAGATTTATCGAGCACTACGTTGCGGCCTTTAGGGCCTAAGGTCACTTTTACCGCATCGGCCAATACATTCACGCCTTTCAGCATTTTCTGGCGAGCGCTGTCGCCGAATTTTACGTCTTTAGCTGTCATGGTCTTTCCTCTAACAGATTCTTGAAGGGATACAAAAAAAGCGTTGGAACTTATTCCAACACGCCCAGGATTTCGCTTTCGCTCATGATGATGAATTCTTCATCACCGTCTTTCAGGGTTTGGCTGCCGGCGTAGCTGGCGAAGACCACTTTGTCGCCCACTTTGACTTGCAGGGCGCGCACTTGGCCGTTGTCCAGCGCTTTGCCGGGGCCAACCGCAATCACTTCACCCTTGTTGGGCTTTTCGCGGGCTGCAGCTGCCAGCACGATACCGCCAGCGGATTTCTCTTCTTTTTCTTCGCGGCGGATGACGACGCGATCATGCAAAGGACGGATCTTCATGGTTCTCTCCGTAAAGTTTTCGTTAGTAAAAACAGATAGTTAGCCTAACCTTGCGGCGCGGCTCACTCTTCGTTCAAAAGAGGTGGCTGGTTTATGGGGGTGGGCGTAGGGATTTCAATGGTTCGCTGCAACAAAATAGGCAACAGGCGACGAGCCTTGTCGCCGGTGTGGGCATAATGGCGGGATAACAAGCGACAGGATAGAACATGGAACAAGCGATTACCCCTGGCTTCATGCTGATTCAGGGCAACCAGACGGAAGATTTGCGGCACTTGGCAGTGCAGTGGTTGCGCCGATATCCCTTGGCGCCGCTGGAGCAGGAAGTGTTCCTGGTGCAGAGCAACGGCATTGCCCAGTGGCTCAAGCAGTCGTTGGCGCGGGATCGCAGTAACAGCGCCAATAGTGGCTGCGGTATTGCGGCGGCACTGGATATGCAGCTGCCGGCGCGGTTGCAGTGGCAGGCGTATCGCGCCGTGTTGGGGGATTTGCCGGAGACATCGCCTTTCGATAAACCGGCGTTGTTGTGGCGTTTGATGCGCGTGTTACCTGCGCTGACAGAGGCGGTGTACGCGCCTTTGCAGCGGTTTTTGCACGCCGACAACGACGGGCGCAAGTGCTATCAATTGGCGGGCAAATTGGCCGATTTGTTTGACCAGTATCAGGTGTATCGCGCTGAGTGGCTGGCGCGCTGGGAGAAAGGCCAGGAAGACGATGTGCCTGCAGACCAACGCTGGCAGCCGGCGTTGTGGCGTTCGGTGGTGGCAGATATGCCGCCAGATCAGCGCCACACCAGTCGCGCGGCAGTGCATACACGTTTTTTGCGAGCTGCAGAAAAGTTATCCAGTGCTACACGTTTGAAACATTGGCCGCGACGCGTGGTGGTGTTCGGCATTTCGTCGATGCCCAGGCAGACGCTGGAGGTATTGGCGGCGATGGCACGCTGCACGCAGGTGTTATTTTTCGTCAACAATCCCTGCCAGCATTATTGGGGCGATATTGTAGAAGGGCGCGAATTGTTTCGCAGTCAATATCGTCGCGGCAGTGACGACCGCTTTGCCAATTTGTTGGCAGAACAAATTCATGCAGAGGCGCATCCGCTGTTGGCGGCGTGGGGTAAACAGGGGCGCGATTACATGCGCTTGCTGGATGAACACGATGAACGCCAGTTGTATGAAAAATATTTTATCGACAACGGCCTGAGCATTGATGTCTTCTCACCTATGCGTGAAGACACGCTGCTCGGCCAGTTGCAAAATGATATTTTGCAGTTGCTGTCACTGTCCGCACGACAAGAAAAAAATACCACAGTGGCCGAAGGTGATACTTCAATTGTGTTTCATATTGCACATAGTGTTCAGCGTGAGGTCGAGGTTTTACACGATCAGTTGCTGGCGGCATTTTCAGAAAATAAAGCGTTGAAACCGCGTGATGTGATGGTGATGGTGCCGGACATCAATACTTACGCGCCGCATATTCAAGCGGTATTTGGGCAGGTAGCACGCGATGATGATCGCTACATTCCCTTCACTATTGCCGATCAGCAACAGCGGCAGCAAAAGCCATTGCTTATTGCTTTGGAGCACCTACTGCACATTGATCAGAGCCGTTTTGCAGCCAGCGAGATGCTGGATTTGTTGGATGTGCCTGCACTGCGCGCGCGGTTTGGTTTGGCGGAAAGTGATTTGCCCGTATTGCGACGTTGGGTGCAGGGTGCGGGTATTCGTTGGGGCTTGAATGCGGCGCAGCGTGAAACGCAAGGCATGCCGCCCTGTATGGTGCAAAACAGTTGGTGGGCGGGTTTGCAGCGCATTCTGCTCGGTTACGCAGTGGGGGCAGGTGAGGCGTGGCACGACATCGAGCCTTACGACGAAGTGGGTGGGTTAGAGGCGGCGTTAGCTGGGCCTTTGTGTGTATTGCTGCAGACTTTGGAGCAGTGTTGGCATACCTTGATTGAACCGGCTACACCCGTACAGTGGGGTGAGCGTTTGCGTCGATTATTGGCGCAATTTTTTCTGGCAAGCAGCGATGATGATGCACAGTTGCTGGTGCGTTTGGAGCAGCAGTTGGATGCCTGGTTGCAACAGTGTGAGCAAGCGGAGTTTGCCGCATTGCTGTCATTGTCGGTAGTGCGTGAACACTGGTTGGCAGCGATCGATCAACCGCAGTTGACGCAGCGCTTTCTCGCCGGTGCTGTGAACTTTGCCACCTTGATGCCGATGCGCGCTATTCCTTTTCAGCGCATCTGCCTGCTCGGCATGAATCACGCAGATTTTCCACGGCGTCAGCCTGCAGCTGATTTTGATTTGATGGCACAGCGCGGTCGGTACCAGCCCGGTGATCGCTCGCGCCGTGAAGATGATCGCTATTTGTTTTTGGAAGCGCTGTTGTCTGCGCGCGAGCAGTTGTACATCAGCTGGGTGGGGCGCAGTGTAAAAGATAATACGGCGTTGCCGCCCTCTGTATTGGTGGCACAGTTGCGCGATCACATCAATGCAGGATGGAAAAGCAGTCAACGAGAACAAACCGTACAGCAATTGAGCATTGAGCATCCGCTGCAGCCGTTCAGTCGCGATTATTTTTCGCATCAACCGCAGTTGTTTACTTATGCCAGTGAATGGCGCGCTGTGCATGAGCGGTTGGTGCCGGACACAGGTGCCAATGTCGCAACGAGTGTGCCAGCTGGAGCAGAGATAAAAGCAGCGCTAGGTGAGGGTGCAGCAGCAAGAGAAATCAGCCTGAAAGATTTGAGCGATTTTTTACGCAATCCTGCGCATGCGTTTTTCAAACGCGTGCTGAAAACCGATATGGATACTGCGGTTGATGCCTTGGAAGACAAAGAGGTATTCAGTCTGAACGGGCTGCAACATTGGCAAGTGAAAAATAATTTACTTGCGCCGGTGGCAGCGGCACTGCGCAGCAATAAGCCGATAGTGATTGCCGATGTGTTGGCCCAAGAGGCAGCGCGGCTACAGCGCGCTGGTGCCTTGCAGCACGCAGTATTTGGCGCGTTGGCGGCACAGCAGTTGGTCGCAGACACTGCGGAGCAGTTACAGCGCTACGCTGAGCGCTTGAATGGACTCGTCGTGCAGGAGCCCGTATTGGTGCAATGGGATACAGCGATGTGTCCGTTGTCGGATCGTGTGGATGCGCTGTACCGTGATGGCAGTGACCATGCGGCGCACTGGATGCGATTGCTGGTAACCCCCAGTGATATCGGCAGTGGTAAAAAATTAAAGTTTTATCATTTATTGCCTTATTGGCCTGCGCATTTGGCGTTGTGTGCGCAAGGAGAAGCGCTACAAACCGTTATTGTTCATGCCAGTGATGAAGTGGTTATCCCATCATTGTCTCAAAATAAAGCGATTGAGCATCTACAGGTATTGTTGGCAGCATATCAGGCCGGTATGCAGGCACCACTGCCTGCGCCGTGTAAAACGGCATTTGCCTGGTTGCATGAAAATGCATCATCAGATGATGAACAAGCGGCATCAACAGAAAAAGCAGTATCAACAGAAAAAGCAGAAGAAGCGTATGAAGGCGGATTTAATTTTTCTGGAGAGGTGGCGGGTTCTGCGGCATTGGCGCGCTGCTGGCCAGATTTCTACACACTGCAGCAGACGGGACAATTTGAATACTGGGTCAACGCACTGTATCGCCCTTTGTGGGAGTTGATGATATTGGATGCAGGAGAGTCAGCATGAATTTCCCGTTGGAGATAAAAACCTTTCCGCTGAAAGGCAGTTGTTTAATTGAGGCCAGTGCTGGCACAGGAAAAACCTACACCATCGCTTTGTTGTATGTGCGCCTGGTGTTGCAACACGGCGGTACACACGCGTTTATTCGTGAATTAGTGCCGCCAGAAATTCTGGTGGTGACTTTTACTGAGGCGGCCAGCCAGGAGTTGAGTGACCGTATTCGTGCGCGCTTGGCAGAGGCTGCACGCGCTTTTGCCGATGCAGCATTTCGTCAAGCTGTTGATGCGCCATTGCAAGCGTTGATAGCAGACTACTCCGCTGATCAGTACGCCGCCTGCGCCATGAAATTGCAGCGCGCAGCAGAGTGGATGGATGAAGCGGCGGTTTCGACTATTCACAGTTGGTGTTACCGCATGTTGCGTGAGCATGCATTTGATAGTCGCAACTTGTTTACACAGGAGTTGGCCACCAATCAGGATGCTTTGCTCTTGGAAGTGGTAGAGGATTACTGGCGTCAGCATTTTTATAGTCTGGAAGAACAGACGGCAGATCTTGTTTGTCGCCATTTTGGCTCACCAGAAGTCCTGTTCGACAAAGTAAAACCGTTGACAGATGTGACGAGAGGTACGCCAGTCTTTGCAGGGGATCAAATTGATTTTTCTGAAGGCCTGCAGAAGCTTCAATCCTGGATCCGAGCCAGATATGCTTTGATTGCCAAAATAAAAAATTCCTGGATGGAAGATATTGCCGGTGTTGAGTTCATACTGCTCGACAGAAAGGATGATCTCAATAAAAAACGTCATGGCAATATGGAGGTTGTTCTTCCCATTGTTTCCCAGTGGGTGCAATCTGATTCTTTCGTGTTGCCTAAGTATGTGGATACTTGGTGCGAGAATGATTTTCAACTGGTCGCCAAAGCAAAAAATAAAGCGCAGCCATCTCATAAAGTATTTCAGTTGATTGGAGAATTATCTGAATATCCAGAATCAGAAAAAAATTTATTGTTAGCTGCTTTGCAGTGCCATGCCGCAGACTGGATTCGCCATGAATTTGATCGGCGCACACAGCATAGGGCGGAGCTGGGTGTTGGTGACATGCTATTGCGCCTGCAAGCTGCGCTACAGGGTGAAAGCGGTGAGCGCCTGGCGCAGGCTATACGAGCACAGTTCCCCGTGGCGCTGATTGATGAATTTCAAGATACCGATCCCGTGCAGTACGGTATTTTCAATACGATCTATCAGGTGGCAGCCAATGATGAAAATACCGCGCTAGTGATGATCGGCGATCCTAAGCAGGCGATCTATGCTTTTCGCGGTGCTGATATTTATACCTATCTGAAAGCGCGTACCGCTACTGCAGGTAGACACTACACATTGAATAAAAATTTTCGCTCTACCAAGGCGGTTGTTGAAGCGGTTAATGCATTGTTTATTCATGCAGAGACGCATGAGCGCGGCGCATTCCGTTTCAAGGAAGGTGATAAAAATCCAGTGCCATTTGCAGCAGTGGTCTGCCATGGTCGAGAGGAGCAACTACATATCAACGGTAAAGAGCAGCCCGCAGTGTCGGCGTGGTTTTTGCCTTGTGTCGATGGGCAACTTGTAACGGGGCCCGGGCAATACCGAGAGGCTATGGCGCAAGTTGCTGCCAGTGAAATTGTGCGCTGGTTGGGATTGGCAAAAAAACAAAAGGCGGGTTTTGTCGAAGCGGGCAAGCCGTTGCGCCCATTGCAGCCCAAAGATATTGCTGTTCTGGTGCGCAGTGGCACTGAGGCGGCGGCGATTCGTCATGCGTTGACGGAGCGCGGCGTAGCCAGTGTGTATTTATCGGATCGCGACTCTGTGTTTGCCAGCACAGAAACGCAGGATGTGCTGCGTTGGTTGCACGCGGTGGCAGAGCCGGATAATGCGCGTTTGTTGAAGCCGGCACTGGCATCAGCGGGCTTTGCTTTGTCGTTGTCGCAGTTGGCGGCCCTGTTTGATAGCGAGAGTGAATGGGAAAGTGCGGTGATGCGCTTTCGTGAGTACCGCCTCTTGTGGCAAAAGCAGGGTGTGTTGCCGATGTTGCGCAAGTTGTTGGCGGATTACGCGGTGCCAGCCCGCTTATTGCAACAAGAATACGGT
>CAZZNL010000071.1:0-7804 GCA_964655625.1 uncultured Pseudomonadales bacterium | reverse complement strand
GCATCAATCTGGGTGTCGTAAATCTGCTGCCCATCCCGGTATTGGATGGGGGGTTGTTGCTGTTGTATCTGGTAGAGGCTGCTAAGGGCAGTCCGGTGCCAGAAAAAATACAAGCACTGGGCAGCCAGATAGGTATCGTTATTATCGCCAGCCTGATGCTGTTCGCTATCTACAATGATTTGCTCAGGCTGTAGCTGCCTGTGTTCAGCCTGACAGAGGTTTTTTAAGTGCTTAATCGAACAAGTCGACTATTCCTTCTCGCAGGTTGGCTGATGCTATTGGCAGCGCCTGTGGCTTATGCGCAACGCAATGCGGCTCGTGTAGATGATGGTGTCTCCTCCGCAGGAAGCGCCTTCAAAATTGCGGACATTCGTGTTGAAGGCTTGCAGCGTGTTTCTTCCGGAACTGTGTTTGCTGCATTGCCTGTTAATACAGGGGATGAAATCGACCCAGCACAGTTGCAGGAGTTGACCAGGGCGCTGTTTCGTACGGGCTACTTTGACGACATCCAGATCAATCGTGACCGCGATGTTCTCGTCATCAAAGTGGTGGAGCGCCCCACCGTAGCGGAAATTGGCATTTCAGGTAATAAAGCAATCAAGACAGAAGATTTGACCGACGCACTCAAAAAAGCAGGTTTGGCAGAGGGACAAATTTACAAGCCGTCCACTTTGGAGGCGATGAGTGCAGAATTGGAGCGTCAATATGTTGGCCAAGGGCGTTATGGCGCAAAGGTAAAAACGGAAGTGCGGAGTTTGCCGCGCAATCGTGTTGCCGTCTCTATATTGATTGAAGAGGGCACGGTCGCTGAGATCAAGGCTATCAATATTATCGGCAACAATGCATTTTCAACAGAAGAGTTGCTAAATCAATTTCAATCAGAGCCTAGCAACTGGTTGTCATGGGCGACCAGCAATGACAAATACTCTCGCGAGAAGATGACAGGTGATTTGGAGCGCCTGCGCTCTTACTACATGGATCGTGGATATTTGCGCTTTGATATTGAATCAACGCAGGTGTCTTTGTCAGATGATAAGCAGGCAATTTTTATTACCGTTAACATTCACGAAGGTGAGGTTTACACGGTTAACGCCATTGATTTTTCTGGCCAGTTGATAATTCCAGAAGAAGAGATGCGCGGTTTAGTGAAGTTGGCTGCTGGTGAAACTTTTTCGCAAGTAAAATTGACCGATTCCAAAACGGCCATTACCAAACGTTTGGGTAATGATGGATATACCTATGCCGATGTCCGGACCATTCCTGAGCGCAATGATACGGATAAAACCGTCAAGGTGACTTTCTTTGTCGACCCAAGTCATCGCAGCTATGTCAATCGCATCAATTTCAGAGGCAATACAAAAACGGCCGATGAAGTGTTGCGCCGCGAAATGCGTCAAATGGAATCGGCGGTGGCGGACTCCTCAAAGATTGAGCAGTCCAAAACGCGTTTGGAGCGGTTGGGCTACTTTAAAACAGTGGATGTCAAAACTACTGATGTGCCGGGTACAGGTGATCAAATTGATGTGGAATATGCTGTTGAAGAGCAGCCTTCCGGCAGTATTGGTGCCAGCGTAGGTTTCGCGCAGGGCTCCGGTTTGATATTGGGTGGCAATATTCAACAGGACAATTTTTTAGGCACAGGCAAGCAGGTGGGTGTTGGCCTAAGCACCAGCTCCTACATGAATCAGATCAATTTCTCTTATCTTGATCCTTACTACACCGTGGATGGCGTGAGTCGCGGTTTCAATGTTTTCTACTCGACGAGGGACTTGGAAGAAGTCAACGTGTCTGATTATGCAGTAGATAGCTATGGCGTGAATATGAGCTTTGGCTATCCATTGTCTGAAATCGAGCGTTTGAGTTGGGGCGTTGGCTATGAGCACAACAAAATTAAAGTTGGTTCGGCGCCTGCACAGGAAATTTCAGGAACGCCAGTTTTTGATGCCATTGGTGCGGGTTATTTAACGCCCGGAGAAGTTGAAGACTGTTTTGATGACAATGTGCCGGCGACCCCTTGTGTTGCGCCGCACGCTATTACGAGCAGTATGTTGACGCCGCCTGCTGAAGAAGGCTTTCTGGATCGTCATGGCACAAGTTTTGACAACATCAAGTTGACGGCGGGTTGGAATCAATCCACCTTGAACAAAGCCAAGTTGGCAACGCGTGGGTATTCACAAACGATTTCATTTGAGGGTACGGCACCCGGCGTGAGTGATTTGGAATATTACAAAATGACTTATCGCGGGCAGATTTTCAAACCGCTAAATGATAAGTACACATTGCATTTCCGTGGCCGTGTGGGTTACGGCGATGGCTACGGCAATACCGATGAGTTGCCGTTTTTTGAAAATTTCTACGGCGGTGGTTTTGGTTCAGTGCGCGGTTATAAGCGCAATACCTTGGGGCCACGTGGTACACCAGCACTGGCTTATCAGACAGCAGTATTGCCTGATGGACAGTTGGTGTATGTTGGCAATGGCAACAAGCTGATTACTGGGGTATCTGTAGATGCCGACGATGACCCGCTGGGTGGCAGCATGGTTATTGATGGCAGTGCCGAACTGATTTTCCCCATGCCGTTTGTCAAAGATCAGTCATCCATGCAGCCTTCGATCTTTATCGATGGCGGTAGTGTCAATGACAGTTTTGGTTTTAGTGGTCTGCGGTTCTCTACCGGTGTTGGCTTAACGTGGATGACGGGCTTTGGGCCACTGATGTTCAGTGTGGCAAAAACATTGAACGCAGGCGGTGATGATGAATCTGAGTTTTTCCAGTTTTCTATGGGGCAGAATTTCTAAAACGTTTGACAATTTTTCTACGGCAGCCGGTGCATGATGCTGGCTGTTTCAACTGGCTGATCTAACAATGGAGTTTTACTGTGAATAAAGCGATTAAGACCTTGGTGGCTACAGTGGTTTTTATGGCGTCTTCTGTGGCTATGGCAGGGGATGGCAAAGTGGCTGTATTGGATGTTCAAGAGGCTATATTGAGCACCAATGCAGCTAAAGCAGAAATGAAGTCATTTGAATCGCGCTCTGATGTCGCAAAAATGATCAGTGATGCTGAAAAACTTAAAAAAGACATTATTGCGTTGCGCGGTGATGTGGAAAAAGGTGGCAGCGGCGCACAAGAAAAGCAAAAAACCATTGAGTTCAAGCAGGCAGACTTTGAGTTGATTGTGCGCAAGTTGAATGCCGAGCGCCAGGCTGCAGGCAAGAAATTGATGGATAGTATCGGTCCGCGCTTGGAAGGTGCGGTGAAGAGTATTGTTGAGGCAGAAGGCATTGGTTTACTGCTCGATAGAAAAGCAGCCATTCACGCTGACCCTGCGTTTGATATTACTGCGCGGGTAACAGAAAAGTTGAATGCTTCAGGCAAGAAATAAGTAATGCCACAGTGCTATACGCTGGCTGAGATCGCAGAGCAATTTTCTTTTCGATTGATCGGGTGCTCGGCGGCGGAGGCAGATAAAAAAATAGTGCATGGGGTGGCAGCCTTGGCTTCAGCCGATGAGTGCCACCTCAGTTTTTTTACCAGTGCTGTGTATCGTGATCAGCTGCAAAATACACGCGCTGCCGCTGTTATTATCCGAGAAAGTGCTGTTGAAGACTGTCCCGTTCCTTGCTTGATTGTGGACAACCCTTATCTTGCCTACGCCAAAGTGTCTGGTTTGTTTTCCACGCTGCCACCGGCTGTTTCCGGTATTCATGCTTCTGCTGTTATTGATCCTACTGCGACCATCGCCACTTCAGCTTCGATAGGGCCGCAGTGCGTTGTAGCTGCTGGCGTAGTGATTGGTGAGCATGCCGTGTTGAATGCGGGGTGTAGTGTCGGAGCAAACAGCGTCATCGGTGCCGGGAGTTATTTGTACGCCAATGTGACGGTGTACCACGGGGTTGCGATTGGTGAAGATGTCGTAATTCACAGTGGTGCGGTAATCGGCGCTGATGGTTTCGGTTTTGCTCCCGATTTTGCTGGAGAAGAAAAGCGTTGGCAGAAAATTCACCAGCTGGGTGGTGTGGTAGTTGGCAATCGGGTTGAGATCGGTGCCAATACCTGCATAGATCGCGGCGCGTTGGACGATACGGTAATCGGCAATGGGGTCATTATTGATAACTTGGTGCAGATTGCCCACAACGTAAAAATTGGTGATTTCACTGCGATTGCAGCCTGCACAGGGATTGCCGGTAGCACTGAAATCGGCCAGCATTGCACCATCGCGGGTGCAGTGGGTATTGCGGGGCATCTACGTATTACTGACCGTGTACACATTACAGCAAAAACTTTAGTGACAGGCTCAATTCTTGAGCCGGGTTCGTACTCATCTGGCACAGCATTGATGGAGACGCCCGCTTGGCGCAAGAGTGCAGTACGTTTTTCACACTTGGATGCGCTGTTTCAGCGCGTGCGTAAATTGGAATCTCACCATAATAAATTTTGAAGGTTGTTGATCATGTTGATGGATGTAAAAGAAATTCGCGAATATCTGCCGCATCGCTATCCCTTTTTGTTGGTAGATCGCGTAGTCGAGCTCAAGGAAGGCGAATCGATAGTGGCTTTCAAAAATATCACCATCAACGAGGCAATTTTTAACGGCCATTTTCCTGATATTCCGGTGTTTCCTGGGGTGCTGATTATTGAAGCGATGGCGCAAGCTGCAGGCATTCTCGGCTTCAAAACCATGAATAAAAAACCACAGGATGGCTCTATTTATTACTTCGTGGGCGCGGATGATGTGCGTTTCAAGCGTCCGGTAGTGCCTGGAGATCAGTTGCGACTTGAGGCCAGCATCCTGTCGGAAAAACGCGGTATCTGGAAATTTGCCTGTCGCGCTTTGGTGGGTGATGAATTGGCCAGTGAAGGCACCATTTTGTGTGCGGATCGCAAAGTCTAAGCAGTGAGTTTGGCTATGATAGATTCGCGCGCGATTATTGACCCAGCGGCTCGATTGGCAGCAGATGTAAAAGTGGGGCCGTGGACTATTATTGGTCCCGATGTTGAAATCGGAGAGGGTACTGAAATTGCCTCTCATGTAGTGCTGAAAGGGCCGACGGTGATTGGCAAACACAATCGCATTTTTCAATTTTCATCGGTGGGTGAAGATACACCAGATTTAAAATACGGCGGTGAACCCACAAGGTTGGTCATTGGGCATCACAATGTGATTCGCGAAGGCGTAACCATCCATCGCGGCACAGTGCAGGATCGAGCAGAAACCACGATTGGCAATCACAACTTGCTTATGGCTTATGTGCATGTAGGGCATGACAGCGTCATCGGCGATCATACGATTTTGGTTAATAACACCGCTTTGGCAGGGCATGTGCATGTCAGCGACTGGGCGATTCTCGGCGGCTATACCTTGGTGCATCAGCGCGTGCATATCGGCGCGCATGCGTTCACGGGTATGGGTACTGCGGTAGGCAAAGATATTCCCGCGTTTGTGTTGGCTTACGGTAACCCTGCTGAGGCGCGCGGTATCAATTTGGAAGGTTTGAAGCGCCGTGGCTTTTCACGCGAGCAGCTGACCATTCTCAATCGCGCCTATAAAACGGTATATCGAGAAAACCTGACTTTGGAAGAGGCTTTGGCTGAGTTGGAAGTGATGCATTCAGACTGCCCGCCGTTGGATATGTTTATCGAATCGCTGCGCAGTTCAACGCGTGGTATCGTGCGTTAACGCATTGTTGAGTAGCAGCAGATGATCAGAGTCGGCATCGTCGCAGGCGAAGCATCTGGCGATATTCTCGGCGCTGGTCTGATTCGTGCGCTGCGTGCAGTGCACCCGGATATGATTGTGGAGGGCATCGGTGGGCCACTGATGATGGCTGAAGGCTGCCACAGTTTTTTTCCACAAGATCGCCTGGCGGTGATGGGTTTATTAGAGCCATTAAAACGTTTGCCAGAATTGTTGCGTATTCGCCGTTTCTTGCGCGAGTATTTTTTGCAAAATCCTCCCGATGTTTTTATTGGCATCGACTCGCCTGATTTTAATTTGTCGTTAGAACAGTCTTTGCGTGAAGCAGGGATTAAAACCGTGCATTACGTCAGTCCATCTGTGTGGGCCTGGCGGCAGGGGCGATTGGAAAAAATCGCTCGTGCCGTGGATTTGGTGTTGACCTTATTTCCATTTGAAGAAGCGTTTTATCGGCAGCATGCGCAACAATTTCCGGCATTGCGCGCCGTGTGTGTGGGGCATCCATTGGCAGACAGCATCCCATTGAATGTGGATAGCGCCGCAGCAAGAACGGCGCTGGCTTTGCCGCAAGACAAGACGATAGTGGCCTTGCTGCCAGGTAGTAGAGCAGGGGAAGTGGGCAGGTTGGGGCGTTTGTTTCTCGATGTGGCACAGTGGTGTGTTGCAAGAAAAACTGCGCTGCATTTTGTCATGCCTGCAGCGAGTGCTGCGCGTGAACAACAGTTGCGAGCCGTGTTGCAGGACTACCCCGATCTGCCACTCACGTTGGTCAGCGGGCAGTCTCATCATTGTATGGCGGCCAGTGCCGCAGTGTTGATGGCGTCTGGCACCACAACGCTTGAAGCGATGCTGCTGAAGCGCCCGATGGTGGTGGCTTATCGCATGGCGAGTATGTCTTACGCCATTATTTCTCGTCTGTTGAAAGTGCCTTATGTCGCGCTGCCAAACTTGCTGGCCAATGAAAAATTGGTGCCAGAGTTTTTGCAACAAGACGCTACAGTAGAAAATTTGGGTGCTGCGCTGTTGCGTTGGCTGGACAGTGCGCATGCGGTACAGGCTGTGCAGCAGCGCTTCGATGTTATGCATCGCGATTTGCGCCGGGATGCAGATCACAGTGCCGCCCAAGCAGTGTTGGCCCTGTTGGCAGATAACCATTCGATGCAGCTGTCGCGTTAGGGATACGGGTTATGGAGTCGCCGTATATTTGTAGCTATGCGGGCACATTGTTAGCCGGTGTCGATGAAGTGGGGCGCGGCCCTTTGGTGGGTGATGTTGTGACGGCAGCGGTGATTCTTGATCCTGCGCGCCCTATCAGTGGCCTAGCTGATTCCAAAAAGCTGACAGAAAAAAAACGCAACCAGTTATTTGATGAAATTTGTACGCATGCAATGTGTTGGGCAATTGGCCGTGCAACAGCAGAAGAAATAGATGCCTTGAATATTCTTCAAGCCAGTTTGCTGGCCATGCGACGTGCGGTTGAGCAGTTGTCAGTGCAGCCGGAATTTGTATTGGTCGACGGCAATCGTCTGCCGCAGTGGAGGTATGCAGCCGATGCCGTGGTAAAAGGCGATAGTCGCGTGCCGGTAATCAGTGCAGCTTCTATTCTGGCCAAAGTGCAGCGAGATCGCGAGATGGATGCACTGGATTTACAGTATCCGGGCTATGGTTTTGCCGAGCACAAAGGCTATCCAACTAAGGCGCACTTAGAAGCTTTGCAGCGATTGGGGGTGACGCCGCTGCATCGCCGCTCTTATGCGCCGGTTGCTCGTGCTATCGCCGCAATGACTGAATCACAGACTCTAGTGCGCGATCAAAAAATACCGTGTCATCAACAAGACTGAGTTCGCCGCTGCGCAATAATTCAGCTACGCCAGCCTTTTGTGTAGTGATTATTTTTACGCCTTCACGGTTTACAAAAATATAGTTGCCATTGTGTTTGATGACGGCAGCCAGTTTGATTTTTAGTTTGTCATGTGTGGCGTTGGTGAGGCGAAACCAGGTATCGGCCCTGAGCATGTCAGCTTGCTTGTCAAAAATGTCCTCAACGGCGATATCTGCTTCTGCGTAATCTTCGTCATCCTCTTCATCGTCGTCGATGGTGAGAAA
>CAZZNL010000070.1:0-7815 GCA_964655625.1 uncultured Pseudomonadales bacterium | reverse complement strand
GAACGCCAGAGCGTCAAGACCGACAAGGCCAGCGGCATTGTGAATGATGCCAATGACTGGGCGATTGAAACCATGCACAACCCCAAGTACCCGCTGGAGCTGTTCATGCGGGTGATTACCGTGAGCCTTGAAACGATGAAGATTGTGAATGGCTTGCCGAAGTTGGATATATAGGCCGCAAGGAACGCGACAATGACCGATAACCCCGTGAGCCTGACATCACCACCAGAAGGTTATGCCGATTGGTTGGCCGAGCTGAAAGGCCGCATCCACACCGCCCAGCAACGCGCCGCGCTGGCGGTGAACCGCGAGCTGGTGCTGCTGTATTGGCAGATAGGTCAAGACATTCTGGCGCGGCAAGCGGAGCAGGGCTGGGGTGCCAAGGTGATTGAGCGGCTGGCGCATGATTTGCGCGCCGCCTTCCCGGAGATGAAGGGGTTTTCACCCCGCAACATCAAATACATGCGGGCCTTTGCCGAAGCCTGGCCGAATGCCGAAATTGTGCAACAGCTTGTTGCACAATTGCCGTGGGGCCATAACTTGATGCTGCTGGACAAACTGCCCGGCCCCGAAACCCGCCGCTGGTATGCCGCCAAGGCCATCGAAAACAACTGGTCGCGCAATGTGCTGGTGATGCAAATCGAAAGCCGCCTGCTGGAGCGCACCGGCAAGGCTGTCACTAACTTTGCCGCCAGCCTGCCCGCGCCGCAATCCGATCTGGCGCGGGAATCATTGAAAGACCCGTACCGCTTCGATTTTCTGGGCCTGAGCGATGAAGCGCAGGAACGCGACGTGGAACAGGCACTGCTGCGGCACGTCACCGACTTTCTGCTGGAGCTGGGCGCCGGCTTTGCCTTTGTCGGGCGGCAAGTGCTGCTGAATGTAGGTGGTGACGAATTTTTCATTGATCTGCTGTTCTATCATCTCAAGTTGCGCTGCTATGTGGTGATTGAACTCAAGGCTGGTAAATTCAAGCCGGAACACTTGGGGCAGTTGGGTTTTTACCTCACCGCCGTGGATGAACAGATCAAGCACCCGCAAGACAACCCGACCATCGGCCTGCTGTTGTGCAAGAACCAGAACAAAGTCGTGGCGGAATATACCTTGCGTAACAATGCCCAGCCTATCGGCGTGGCTGAATACCAGTTGGTGGAATCCTTGCCCGCTGAACTGCAAACCAGCCTGCCCAGCATTGAACAGATTGAACGCGAGCTGGCGGGCGATAATTTACTGGAAGACGCGGAGACTGGACGCAATGGATGAGCTGGATTACTGGCGGCTGTGTGATGAATTGAATGTGGTACAGGCGGCGCTACTGGTCGTTGGTGAGGCTCCAAACCTTGCTGAATTTACTGAAGTTTGGGATATAGACAAGCGTCCAAAGGGTTATGAGGCAGCCAAAACTGCTATTGCTAATGCGTTGCGAAATTACAAACGGTACCGTGATCAACGCGAAGAAGATGATCGGATGCTGGCTTATGCTACGCACGAGTCGATAGAGTATGTTCCAGATCACCAGCACCTTGATTTATTGCTGAGTCGTTCCATTGAGGGGAAATTGATCCCCCTGTATGAGACAGATATCAACGGCAACCAGGCCTGGCCTATTGAGGGTTCCATTGACCTCTACAAATCTACCGTCGAAGTCGATTCGCTTAAGCAATGGCTCAAATCGCGTGGCTTCACATCCGGTTTTTTCTTTCCTGAAGGCAGTGATGATTCGCCGGATTATCTCGATCCGGCAAACCCACGCTACGCCCCAAAGCTGGCAGCCGCAGTGCGTGCGTGGCAGGCAGTGACTGGTCCCGGCAAAACGAGTGCGAAAAAAGCACTGGATAAATGGCTGCGTGAACACGCTGCGGAATTTGGTCTTACCGATGACGATGGCTTGCCTATCAATCAGGCGGTGGAAGATTGCAGCAAAGTGGCCAATTGGAATCAAAAAGGCGGCGCACCTACCACGCCCGGCGCATAACCCACCCACCCATTAACTCATTGGTATTGCTGTGATTTTTTTTGCGTGCAATGCGCCAATCAGTATTTTTGACGCAACAAACCACCCACCCCCTCCCGTGATTTTCAGGGCAGGTTTTTGTAACTTGCCCAGCTATTCCATCCGGTAGTGCATCGCAATCATGGCGGCATGTTCAATCGCATCAAGGGGATGCAGACATGCCCAAAACCATCTACCGGCTTCCTGCCGTTAAAACTGAATCTGGCCTTTCACGCTCCACACTGTACCTGCGTATTGCACAGGGCTTGTGGACAAAACCTGTGTCCCTTGGTGGGCGCACGGTGGGCTGGCCATCCTCTGAAGTTGCTGCGCTGAATGCCGCTCGCATCGCAGGCAAAACGGATGATGAAATCCGTGCGCTGGTGAACAAGCTGCAAGCTGATCGTAAGGCGGTGCTGTGATGAAGCCCATGCCATCACGTTGGTCGCCCAGCGGCTTTAATCGCCAGCGCTTGCCTTTGCCTGCCGACTATTTCAAAAGCCAAGGGCTGAAGCTGGTTGGCGGCGGTGAATGGAAAAACGCACTTTGCCCATTCCATGCTGACACACGCCCCAGTTTGCGCCTGCGTCTGGATACCGGCGGTTTTCGCTGCATGGTCTGCGGCGCACACGGCGGTGATGTGCTGGCGTTCCACAGGCTGAAAACGGGGCTGGGGTTTGTCGAGGCAGCCAAGGCACTGGGTGCGTGGGAGAAACAACCATGAGCGCACCAGAAACCTCGGAACAAGCCGCACACCGTTTGGCAGCCAAAGCTATGCGCAGCGGTTACGAATGGCAGGCACTGCACACATACACCAGTGCCGATGGCGAGCCGCTGTACTGGCGCATACGCCTGAAAGACCCAGCAAGCGGTGAGAAGTGGGTTCGGCCACTGTGTTTGACCAATGGGCGGTATGCGCTAAAAGAACCAGCCTTTCCAGACGGCAAACCGCTGTACCGATTACATGAACTGGCAGCGCGGTCTGATGAGCCGGTGCTGGTGGTAGAAGGCGAATGGTGCGCGGATCATTTGGCTAGTATTGGTGTACTGGCGACCACTAGCGGAGGCGCGGGTTCCGATAGCAAAACCGACTGGCAACCATTGGCAGAGCGCACGGTGATCATTTGGCCAGACCATGATGAGGCTGGCGCACGGTACGCGGTGGCAGTGGCTGAAACACTGGGTAAATTGGGCTGCCAGTTGAAGATTGTTGAGGTGGCTGCACTGGATTTACCTGCCAAAGGGGATGCCGTGGATTGGCTGGCAAAAAATTCTGGAGCTGGTGCAGGCGATGTGCTGGTGCTGCCCATGAAGCTGCCAGAGCCGAATGCAGTAAACAGTGAAACAACAGCCAATGATGAACAAGAAAAAATCAGTCAGACATCGAAACTGGTGGCATTTGTAGAATCACACGCGGCACTGTTTCACGACATGAATGGTGAGGTGTACGCGCAAGACAACACCACTAAAGAAGTGCGGCGCATTTACAGTGCTACATTCAAGGATTGGCTGGTGGCCTGTTTTTATGAGGCAACTGGCAAGGCAGTGCGTGAACAAGCGGTGCGTGAAGCGCTATCGACAATGGCCGGGCGTGGCCGCATCCACGGAGAGTGTCGTGAAGTGCATATCCGTGTGGCTGTGCATGAAGGGGATTATTTCCTTGATCTGGGAGAAGAAGGGCAAAGCCGTGTGGTGCGTATAACGGCAGGCCGCTGGGATGTAATCAGTGACCCGCCCGTGATGTTTTTGCGTACGAACACCATGCGGCCATTGCCTGTGCCGGAAGCGGGCGGTGACATCAGCGGGCTGTGGCGCATTGCCAACATACCCGAAGAATGCCGCTTGCTAGTGTTGGCATGGCTGTGTGAATGCCTGCGGCCTGATACGCCATTCCCTGTGCTGGAATTGATTGGGGAGCAGGGTAGCGCCAAGAGCACCACACAAACTGCCTTACGAAAAATGCTTGATCCCAATGCCTGTGATTTACGCGGCGCACCGAAAGCTGTGGAAGATGTTTATGTGAGCGCCAGCGCAAACTGGTTGGTGAGTTATGAAAACATTTCACATCTTTCTGCACTCATGCAGGATGCCCTATGCACACTGGCGACCGGCGGCGGTTTTGCCAAGCGCAAACTGTACTCGGATGCTGATGAATCCGTGATCACCGTGAAGCGCCCCATTGTCTTGAATGGCATTAGCGTGGCGGTGACAGCGCAAGACTTGGTGGATAGAACCGTGTCGGTAGAAATGCCCACTATTTCAGCGCGTAGCGAAATAACGAGCCTATTGGCAGCGTTTGAAAAGGATCATGGTCAGTTGCTGGGCGCATTGCTGACAGTGATGGCTGGCGCATTGCAGCATTTGCCCGATACCTATTTACCCAAAGCAGATAGGCCAAGATTGGCTGAATTTGCGCGATTGGGTGTGGCCATTGAAAAGGCGCTGGCGCAACCGGCAGGTGCATTCATGCGGCAATTTAATGCACGCCGGGAAGAGGCTATTGCCCGCACCATAGATGCCAGCCCGGTGGCGGCGGCTGTGGTGGAGTGGTTTGAAAAAAATAGGGGAGGCAGGACGGCAACGGTCAAAGAATGGCTGCTTACCCTTGAACGCGAAAAGCCCCTTGGCTGTGATGCTTGGCCGCGTTCGCCCAAAGGTTTGGGTGATGCGCTAAGGCGGGCTGCACCGGCACTGCGGCAAATGGGTATCGAGTGCAGGGCACTGCCAAAACTGGGTGGTGTGATCCGCTGGGAAATCAAACCGCGAGAAAAGTTACCAGAACCATGTCTTGCAAGTCCTGCATGTCCTGTTGAGATAACTCGTGAGCAGGACATTAGGACATTCAGGACTTCAGGTTAATAACAATCTGTTACTCGCTAATTCTATTCATTTACACGTTGAGAGATTTGATATGACAGACAAGCCGCAAAAATCGTTAAAAAAAATACCGAAAGAAAAAACAGATACCGGAAAGGCGCTCAACTCTGCCCAATTAGCCACAAGTCCCAGCATCAATGCTGCCGCTGTTATAGAGGCATACGGGAAAACCTTTGGAGAGCAGAATCTGTCTGAATTGATTTTAAGTTTGCGCCTCAGTATTGATGAGCTTAAAGAGAATGATCTTAGTCGTTGTGAAAATATGCTGTTATCGCAGGCTCATGCACTTCAGGCGATATTCACGAATTTGTCACGACGGGCTATCAATCAGGAATACATGAAGCATTTTGAGGCGTATTTGCGCATGGCATTGAAAGCTCAGAACCAGTGCCGCATGACACTAGAAACGCTGGCCACCATTAAGAACCCGCCCATTGTGTATGCCAAGCAAGCCAACATCGCCCACGGTCATCAGCAAGTGAACAATGGCGCATCTTCGCCTTCGCACGCGGAAAAAAATCAAACTTCGCCAAACGAACTATTGGAGGCAGACGCCCATGAGCAACAACGGCTGGACACCAGAGCGTCGGGCAAGGCAGGCAGAGCTGATAAGGCAATGGCAGCCTTGGACAAAAGCCACCGGCGCAAAAACGGCTGAGGGTAAGGCGCGCTCTAGCAGGAATGCCTATAAGGGCGGCCACCGGCAAAAGTTTCGTGAAACTATGAGGCAGTTGAATGCGTTGCTGAAAGAGCAGGATAAGCTGCTTGATGATTGGCTTCTGGACTAAATTGTTGCGCCATTTTATTAAAAATCCATCAAAGCCAAGGAAGGTAGACAAAGCAGCCTGATTTATTCCTTGTGTGGCGATCCGAAAGACTCGCTACAGCGGGCTTTTTTGTTTGTGTGGGGCGTTTGAATTTGCATGATCTGGGTAACTTTCTGGGTAACTTGAAAAGCCAAACTAATAAATGCTTTTTTATTCAATGGGTTGTGCTAATTGTTCAATGCCGGCCCTGGCACCATTTAAAACGGGATGTGCAATCCCCACTAAAAGCCAGCAATGTTGCTGGCTTTTTTTATAGCGCGGTTGGATCAACAATCCACGCAGATTCTTCTGCCTCTGACCAGCGTATCACTAAGCGTTTTTCCTTGAGTGCCTGCAAAACGTGTTGGCGGCGCGATGTCAGTGCATCGGGTTCGTCGTCGGTGCACAGGCCGTGTAGTTGTGTGCAGTATTGGTCGATCAAGCCAGCCAGCGCCTCATCAGACAGTTTTTGCCAAGGGATGAACATGGTGTAGTTGTGTGGTTGTGTAGTTAAGTGTGATCACAAACCGTCGAGCGATTCGAAATATTCGTAGCCGTCGATGATATCGAGGTATACACCATCAAAATCAGCGTGCAGAATTTTATCGAGGTAGGCGTTTTCAGAGCCATAAATAATGGCTTGCCACTCGGGATGCCAGTATTCCACTTCATAATTGCCAGCCCAGCGTTTGTTGAGAGTTTTCAGCCACTCAGGGCGGTTTTTCTTCCAGTCCGGATTCCAATAGTAGCGATAGTCTTCTGCTTCACCGATGCTCATATAACTAATCACCAGTCGTCTGCCACCAGAGTGTTTGGTTTTGAGTTGGTCGATGTCTGTTTTCGTTAAGGCTTCTTCATTAAAAAATAGATCCATGATGACGACATCAAAATCGGTGTTGCTGATGACGGTAAGCAATTCTTCTTTGCTGTGATATTTGGCAGGATTGATGAGATATAAAAAATTGCTGGCGTCAGACAGCTGGTTGATGTCGCGCGTATTGGCGTTGTACGGTTGCTCTGGATATTTTGGGATGCGTGTTAATTTCACTTTTGTAGCGGTGGAAATAAAGCCGTTGCTGTTGTTATTGCTGTAAGACGCATCGATACTTTTTCGATTGGCGCAGTAGTCAGTGACCAACACGGTTTTACCGCTGGCTTTGAACGTGTTGGCCAGTGCCAGCATCGGTGCTTGTGCGTGCTGCGGTGTTTTGCGGGTGCCGCGCGGGTAGCCATAAAACAGGGATTCAATGCCTGTGCCATCAATAGCATTGGCATAATCTGTAACTACAGGACTGCTGGGTTCGCCATCGCTAGTGATCAATGCCATGCCGTTTTGAGGAATTACAATAAAAGCGGTTTTTTCTGCGCGGGCGTAATTTGAAATGCTGATCACAAAATCGCGCATGGCTTGGCGGTAGTTGATGCTGTCTGCATGAGCAGCGCTGCTTAGCCAGCAGGTAAAAGCAATCAAAAAGACAGGCAGTTTTTTTATCGTCATCGTGAATTCCTCTGCTGCTTTGATTTCAGCATAGCAGTGGCGATACACAAAAACTGTGCGTGGCTTCACTGATTGTGGAGGAATGGTCTGTTGAGAGAGTGGCCCGCCCGAAGGGGTGATTCGGGCGTTTGCGACGCGTAGCGTTGCGCGAGAAGAACGCCACAGGCAGCTTGTTGCTGCGTGGCCGGAAATACCGAGGAAGGGTCACGAAGTGGCCCGCCCGAAGGGATTCGAACCCCAGACCTCTGCCTCCGGAGGGCAGCGCTCTATCCAGCTGAGCTACGGGCGGAAAGGCGGCAATTGTAGGGGCAATGCCAGTTGAAAGCTAACGGATATGCGCGAGTATGCCGTCTAACTCGTCGAGGCTGTTGTAGCGCAACACCAGCTTGCCACTGCCTTTGCTGTCGTGCAGCACTTGAACGGGTACACCGATTTTTGCAGAGAGATCGTCTTGCAGGCGACGGATATCGGGATCTTGTGTGTTCTCGTCCGTTTTGCTTTTTTTGCCGGGTTGTGCGGGTTGTTGCATATTGCGCACCAGTGCTTCGGTTTGTCGCACCGACAAGCCTTTATTGACCACATTGTGTGCTGCTTCGCGTTGAGCATTGTCTGTCAGGCTGAGCAGCGCGCGTGCGTGACCC
>CAZZNL010000069.1:0-7827 GCA_964655625.1 uncultured Pseudomonadales bacterium | reverse complement strand
GTGGTATCGCTGGTTTTTATATGGCCGATACCAGTTATTACTATCCGCAGGATCGCTCGATCACCGAGAGTATTGGTATCGCCAAGCAGCTGGCTGCGCTGGCCAATGGTGCGTGCGTAGATAAGTTGCATGGATAAATCTCGTGGATAGAGCACTCCGTCGACTGCTGGGCGAATTTATGTCGCAGCAGTTTTTAAAGTTCTTTTTTTCCGCATTAGCTGCAGCGGCTGTCAACTTTATTGCTCGTATTCTGCTGGATCCATATATCGGCTACCAAAATGCCATTGTGATTGCTTATGTAATAGGGACTGTGGTCGCATTTTTTCTCTATCAGCGCGAAGTGTTTGGTCAAGGCTTGCGCCCGCTATGGCAGGAAATTGGCCTGTTTGTTTTTGTGACGTTAGCGGCCATTGCACAGACATTGATCGTCAGTGTGTTGCTGGCGGATCACCTGTTTCCCGCTGTTGGATGGGTTTGGTATGGAAAAGAAATTGCTCATGTCATTGGTATGGGTGTGCCGATGTTCAGCAGCTTTCTCGGCCACAAATATCTGACGTTCAGTCGAGAACCAGTAGAGTATTAGTCAAATATTAATTAACGAGGAAAACACCATGTTGTTACATCCACATTTCCATGCACAAGCGCGCCCAGATCAGGCTGCCATTATTATGGCTGGCACCGGTGAAATTGTTAGCTATGGACAACTGGAGGCACAATCGAACCAGGCAGCGCATTTATTTCGCCAGCATGGTTTGAAACGCGGTGATCACATTGCCTTTCTGCTAGACAACCACATCCGTTTTTTTGATTTGGTTTGGGGTGCAACACGTGCAGGTCTGTATTTCACGCCGATCAGTTACTACCTTCAGCCAGATGAAATCGAATACATCATCAATAACTGTCACGCCAAAGTTTTGATTGTGGCAGAAAAATATGCCAATAAAATTCAGCCGCTTTTGGCCAAACTGCCGGAAGTAAAAGCGTTTTATATGATCGACGGCGTGCAGAATGGTTTTGCAAGCTGGGAGACAGCCACGGCATCCCAACCACAAACGCCGATAGCGGATGAATCTGAAGGGCGTGAAATGCTGTATTCCTCTGGTACTACCGGTCGCCCCAAAGGGATCAAATTTCCGCTGAGCGAAGGTGGTTTGGGTGAGGCGCCTGATATTGTACGTTCAGTCGGCTTGGCGCAGTTTATGGGTGTCAGTCATGAAACTGTTTCCTTATCGACTTCGCCGCTGTATCACTCGGCGCCACTCGGTTTTGTTACAGGTTGCCATCGACTCGGCTCCACGGTTGTCATCATGGAAAAATTTGACGAGGAAAAGGCGCTGTTATTGATTGAGAAATACAAGGTGGCTTATAGCCAGTGGGTGCCGACCATGTTTGTGCGTCTGCTCAAACTGCCAGAGGCGGTGCGACAGCGTTATGACATGTCGAGTATGCGCTTTGCCATTCACGGTGCTGCGCCATGCCCTGTCGCAGTGAAGCAACAAATTATGGCGTGGTGGGGGCCGGTGCTGTGGGAGTTTTACTCCGGCTCAGAGCGCAACGGTATTTTTATGATCAGCCCACAGGAGTGGTTGGCACATCCAGGCTCAGTAGGGAAGTGTGTCGATGCACAAGTGCATATTGTTGATGATGAAACGGGTGACGAATTGCCAGCGGGGCAGGTGGGTACTGTCTACTGCTCTAAGGGTACACAATTTGATTATCACGGTGACGAAGAGAAGAAAAAATCGATCACGATTCGTGATGGCTGGACCACCATCGGCGATGTGGGTTATCTCGACGCCGATGGCTATCTGTATCTGACCGATCGCAAGTCGTACATGATTATTTCTGGCGGTGTAAATATCTATCCGCAAGAAACAGAAGATTGTTTGATTGCCCATCCCAAAGTGGCAGATGTCGCCGTTTTTGGTGTGCCGCATGCTGAAATGGGAGAAGAGGTTAAAGCGGTGGTGCAGCCTGCTCATTGGAATGACGCAGGTGAAGCGCTGGAAAAAGAGCTTATCGAGTATTGCCGTTCAAAAATCAGCCCGATCAAATGTCCGCGCAGTATTGATTTTGAACGCGAATTGCCTCGTGAAGAAACCGGCAAACTCAAAAAGCGTTTGATTAAGGATCGTTACTGGCAAACCGGTACGGCAATTAACTGAGTGGGCACAATGACGTCGCCAAAGATTGAGCTGGTGCTGTTTGATTTTGGCGGCGTTTTTACTCAGTCACCTTTTACGGCTGTTGACAATATGGCCAGGGAATACGGTATAGAAACAGCTGTATTTTCTGAGCTGATGTTTGGGGTGTATCACCTGGATACCCAGCATCCGTGGCATCAATTGGAGCGCGGTGAAATCAGTTTTGATGCTGCGCGCGAAGGCATCATGGCCTTGGGTAAAGCGGCGGGTATCGTTGTTGATCCACTTGATTTGTTAATGCGTATGGCGGGCGACAAACTGATGCACGACGACATGGTGCAGTGCCTGCAAGACATCAAAGCCGCCGGCTACGCTACGGCGATCATTACCAATAACGTGCGAGAGTTTAGCGATACATGGCGCAAGTTGATGCCTGTTGATGCACTGATTGATCGTGTGTTTGATTCCAGTGCGCTGGGTATGCGCAAGCCCGATCCAGCCATCTACCGGTATGCATTGCAAGAGATGGGCAACATAGAGCCAAAGCATGCTGTGTTTCTGGATGATGTCGAGCAAAATATTTGCAGTGCTGCGACGTTAGGTATCCATGGTATTCATGTGCAAGAAAATCCAATCACAGCCATTCTGCAACTGAAGCAATTATTGGGTCTGGTTTGATCAAATCAGCTTAAATAGCTGCTTCTGATGCTGCGCCTAAATAAGCCTCAATCACAGCAGGATCATGCCGTACTTTATCTGGCGTGCCTTCGGCAATTCTTTTGCCGTAATCCAGTACGACAACACGATCACATAAACCCATGACCAGTTTTACATCGTGTTCGATCAAGAGCACCGTAATATTGTCATGACGAATTTTTAGCAATAATTCGCGCAGTGCTTCCGTTTCAGTGGGGTTCATGCCAGCAGCAGGTTCATCCAGTGCCAACAACACCGGTTGCGTGGCTAGGGCGCGTGCAATTTCAAGGCGGCGCTGATCACCGTACGGTAAATCTCCTGCGCGCTTTTGATGATTTTGTCCTGTCAGGCCGACATAGCGCAATAACGCTGTGGCACGGTCACGCACTGCTTGTTCTTCGGTTTTTGTGTGCGGTGTTCGCAACACCGCACCTAATACGCCGCTGCGGGCGTGTTGATGACAGCCGACCATCACATTTTCCTGGGCCGTCATATTGTTGAATAAGCGAATATTTTGAAACGTGCGCGCTATGCCGTGTTGAACAGTTTTATGGGGTGGCTGATTGAGAATGTTCTGATTGCGCAGCAGTAGTTTGCCGCTGTCTGCCTGATACAGGCCGGTGATGATGTTGAACAGCGAGGTTTTACCTGCGCCGTTGGGGCCAATCACACCATAAATACATTGTTCAGGTACGGTGAACGACACAGTATCGAGTGCTTGCAAACCACCAAAGCGCTTGCTGACTTCACAAACTTGCAGCAATGGCGGAATCGTCATCTCAAGACTCTTTGTGACGCACAGGCCACAATCCTTGCGGTTTAAATAACATGGTGGCGACTAGCGCCGTACCAAACAGCAGCATGCGAAGATTTTCTGGATCGATCAGAGTGCGCCCCAACAGAGTATTCTGTACAGGCACGGCGATATCGCGAAACACTTCTGGAGTAATGGTCAGCAATACTGCACCCAGAATAACGCCGGCAATATTGCCCATGCCACCCAGAACCACCATGCACAACACCATGATGGATTCGAGTAATACAAAACTTTCCGGGCTGATAAATCCTTGAAATCCCGCAAATAAACCACCGGCGACACCGCCAAAACTGGCACCCATGGCAAAAGCAAGCAATTTGATATTGCGCACATTGATGCCGCAGGCTTTAGCGGCCATTTCATCTTCGCGCACTGCCATCCAAGCGCGACCAATGCGTGAGTTTTGTAAACGCAATGAAATAAAAATAACGACGCCAGCCAATAACAAGAACAAGTAGTAATAGAGATATACGTTGGTAATACGCAGCCCAAACAACTGAAACGGCTGTAAAACAAATAGTGGGTCAATCAAGTTAATACCTTGCGGCCCGTTGGTGAGATTAAATGGACGATCCAGATTATTCATAAACAAACGAACAATTTCGCCAAAGCCCAAAGTCACAATGGCCAAGTAATCACCGCGCAGTCGCAGTGTTGGTGCGCCGAGCACGATGCCAAATACAGCAGCCACTGCTGCACCTAGAGGCAAGATCACGAAAGGCGACCAATGCAATCCCAGATGTGGCGAAGCCAACAGTGCGTACAGATAGGCACCAATAGCGTAGAAGGCGATGTAACCGAGATCGAGCAGACCGGCGTAGCCAACCACAATGTTTAGCCCCAGAGCTAACATGGCATAGAGCAGCACAAAGTCGAGTACACGCACCCAGCCACTGCCTAGAACAGCACCGGTTAAGAGCGGCAACACGAAAGCAGCAATCAGCAGCAGGGCGTAACCCACCCAGACACGCGGCGGTATAGCTTGTCGCTCCTTCATCTAGGCGCGCTCCACGGTGTTTTTGCCCAGCAGACCGGACGGTTTAAATACCAACACACTCACCAGCACCAGAAACGCAAAAATGTCTTGATAGTGGCTGCCCAACACACCGCCCGTCAGATCGCCGATGTAGCCTGCGCCCAAACTCTCGATCAGCCCCAGCAGCAATCCACCAACGACGGCGCCAGTCAAGTTGCCGATACCGCCGAGTACGGCAGCAGAAAATGCTTTCAGCCCCAGCATAAAGCCCATGTACGGGTCTGCTTGACCATAATTCGCCGCTACGAGAAAGCCGGCCAATGAACCCAATGCTGAACCCAGAGCAAAAGTGGCGGCAATAATACGGTTGGTATTGATCCCCATCAGCTCGGCAACTTGTCCATCCTGCGCAGTAGCGCGCATGGCGCGCCCTAGCTGTGTGCGATTAATCAACAACCACAGCCCAGTCAGAACGATGATCGACACCAGCACGATAGCGACTTTGGTGGGCGTCAGCGTGGCATGTGCAATGGTAAAAGGTTGGGAGGGCAAGAGTTCAGGAAAGCGCTGGTATCCGCGCCCCCAAATCATCATGGCTATGTTTTGCAGGATGATGGAAACACCAATAGCAGTGATCAAAGGTGCCAATCGCGGTGCATGACGCAAAGGCCGGTAGGCCACGCGTTCGATAGTGACGCCCAGCAGCATGCAGGCTGGCAGCACAATGAGCAGAGTAATGCCCACACAGAGCCAAGGCGACAAACCAAACATACTGAGCAGTATGTTCAATAATGTGATGGAGAGCATCGCGCCCATCATGGTTACTTCGCCGTGGGCGAAATTGATTAGCCCAAGAATGCCGTAAACCATGGTGTAGCCCAGTGCAATCAGAGCATAAACGCTACCCAGGATAATACCGTTGGCCAATTGCTGGGCGAGGACATCCATGGTGATTTATTGCCGAGTCATCAACAGGTTATTGGCCTGATGTCTGGATAAATTGCCATTGCCCGTTGTGGACTTGATAGATGGATACCGGGCTATTGACCAAATCGCCTTTGGCATCAAAGCGAATAGTAGAAGTCAGGCCTGGGTACTCCATGCTGGCGAGCACGGGGCGATAGCGCGCTGGATCTGTGCTCCCCGCCTGTTGCATCGCTTTGACCATCATACGTGTGGCGTCATAGACATAAGGCGCATAGAGCTGGATGACGCCGTACTTGGCCTCAAACTTCTGCTTAAACTCTGGGCCGCCTTTCATGCTGGCCAATGGAATGCCGGGCAGGGAGCCGACAACTCCTTCAGCATCGTTGTCGGCCAGTTTCAGAAATTCAGCGGTATAGACGCCATCGCCGCCCATGAAAGGGATGGTGATACCGAGAGAGCGCATCTGTTTCACCATTGGTGCACCTTGCGCGTCCATGCCGCCATAAAACAGCAGTTGAGCATCCGAGCCTTTAATACTGGTCAGAATGGCGTTGAAGTCGGTCGATTTATCGGTTGTAAATTCACGTTTGACGATAGTGGCACCGAGCGCTTCAGCTGTTTTCGCAAAGACATCGGCAAGCCCTTGGCCGTAGGCCGTGCGATCATCAATGATGGCCAGTTTCTTCAAGCCCAGTTTTTCCACGGCATAGTGCGCAAGCTGTGTGCCTTGCTGGCTGTCATTGGCCATGACGCGGAACACGCCGGGAAAGCCTTGCGCGGTATAGGCAATGGCAGTGGCTGACGGTGAAATCTGTACCAGTCCAGCATCGTGATAGATGCGAGAAGCGGGGATCGATGTGCCCGAGTTCAAGTGGCCGATCACACCACTGATACCGGCATCCACTAATTTTTGTGCCACTTGCGTTGCCGTGCGTGGGTCCGCCATATCATCTTCGGAAAGCAGCTCAAATTGGGCGGGTTGGTTGCCAATCATCACGCCTTCACTGTTGAGCTCATCTATAGCCAGTCTGATCGCGTTTTCATTGTCCTTGCCCAAATGTGCCTGAGGGCCCGTCAATGGCGCTGCGTGGCCAATACGCACCACCAATGCGTTGGGCGTTGAGGATGATGCTGTTGACGCGGAGGAGCTGGCAGGGGAGGAGGCAGTTTCTGGTAAGGATGTTTCAGATTTGCCACAAGACGCCACAAACAGGGAGGAAAGCATAAGGCCGCAAGCGGCAAGCAGGCGAGGTGACATGGTCAAAGTCCTTGATTTTTCAAAGGCTGCGATTATCCGTACAGGCTGGCAATCTTGTCAAAGCCTACGACTACACCAGTGCAATAGATGAGGGTTTCCAACATCTTCCATTGGATATTTGCAATAGATCACGACCTTTTCTTTTCCAAAAAAATATAGGTAGAATGCCCGCTCGAAATCGGTGGGCAGCGGATCTATCGCACGCAACCGGTCTTGAATAAACCCTTACGGAGCAAACCAGAACCATGAGCAGCATTGAAGAACGCGTCAAGAAAATCGTTGCAGAGCAACTGGGCGTCAAAGAAGAAGATGTCAAGAACGAAGCCTCTTTCGTTGAAGATCTTGGCGCAGACTCTTTGGACACCGTCGAGCTCGTAATGGCGCTGGAAGAAGAATTCGACACCGAAATTCCAGATGAAGAAGCTGAAAAGATCACTACCGTTCAGCTGGCTATTGACTACGTCAACGCCCATCTCGGCTGAGACTAAACCGCGTCAGCGGTTGGTACTGCCACAGTGACATTGAAAGAAAAGCCGCTACTTCCCCGTGCGGCTTTTCTTTTGTCTGGTAATTTTATTTTGTCTGGTAGCCTCGTGTTGTTGCCGCTACATTTTTCACCCTCTGATTTAAGGAGTTGTTTGCGTGCTGGGTAGAAGAGTTGTCGTTACGGGTCTGGGTATGGTGTCGCCATTGGGCAACACGGTCGCCAGCACATGGGAAGCTATTCTGGCCAGTCGCAGCGGTATTGCGACAATCGAGCATTTTGATGTTGCGCCATTCAGCACACAATTTGCCGGCAACATCCGCGGCTTGGATATCGAACAATACCTGCCGTTGAAAGACGCTCGCAAAATGGACACGTTTATCCAGTACGGTTTAGTGGCGGGTATTCAGGCGATGGAAGACAGTGGCTTCGTGGTGACAGAAGCCAATGCCGATCGCTGCGGTTCAGCAGTAGGCTCTGGTATTGGCGGTATTGGTGCGATCGAAGAAAGTAGGGATTTGATCA
>CAZZNL010000068.1:2159-7859 GCA_964655625.1 uncultured Pseudomonadales bacterium | reverse complement strand
ACCTATTTATGCCTGGGTGGCTGCGGTTCGTTTGCCGCAGGAGCGCACTGCCTTAACGTGGAAATCATTAACAATGGCCTCTGGTGTAGGTGTGGTTGGTTACTACGTGGCGAGTTATCTGGATTTATTGGGGTTGCAGACTGTTAGTGTGGGGTTGGAGCGGATCATTCTCTATACCTATCCTGCTTTTGTGTTGTTATTGTCTGCATTGCTGCCGGGCACAAGAATCTCTTGGTCTGTCGGAGGATGTATTGCCATCATATATGCAGGGTTGCTACTGGTGTTTTATGCGGATATCCGCATGCAGCCCTATGTATCGTTGCTAGAGGCGAGCAAAGGGGCTGTGCTGGTACTGCCAGCGCCTTGGCATTTGCCGTGTATGTCATCGGTAGTGGCTACTGTATGAAAATATTTTCTAGTACCTTGTTTACGGCTATTGCCATGTTGTCTGCCAGTATTTTCATGTTGCTGCATTACGTCATTGCGAGCGCTTCTCTTCACGGACTTCTGCAACTGCCACTGGTTGTGTATATCTGGGCAGCTGTTGTAGCGGTATTTTTTACGGTGCTACCCTCTTTCATGATGTCGGCCGGTATCAAGCAAATAGGGCCAGACAAGGCAGGTGCTGTCGGTATGATTGGTCCTGTGGCAACGGTATTGATTGCTGCGCTTGCCCTTGGTGAGTCAGTGAGTGTGTTGCAAATGCTGGGCCTGGCGGTTGTTATGTTAGGTGTGCATAGACTGTGTCATAGCTGATTTATGGCAAAATAACGCCATCTAGAATTAATGTCTGTGATGCGGAGAAATTACGCGATGACTGTTGAGTTGACAACATTTGATCAGACGCATTTTGCAGGCTGTGCAGAAAGTATAGTCGCTGCCAGCCATACGCTGTATCAGCGCGGCTGGTCGCCTGCGACGTCTAGCAATTATTCGCTGCGTCTCAATGCTGATTGCTGCGCTATTACCGTATCGGGCAAACATAAAGGTGAGCTGAGCACGGCGGATGTGATGGTGGTGAACTTGCAGGGTGAGCCGCTTACACCGCAAAAACCTTCAGCAGAAACGCTGTTGCATACTCAGCTGTATCAGCGCGATGCTGATATTGGTGCAGTGCTGCATACGCATTCGGTATGCGCCACTGTGTTGACGATGGAGCATCCCAATCTCGACAAACTGGTGTTGCGTGGCTACGAATTATTGAAAGCGTTTCCTGATGTCAAAACGCATAACACTGAACTGCATATCCCTATTTTTGATAACACACAGGATATGGTGGAGTTGGCGCAGCGAGTGGAAAAGCGGATGCAGCGCGACGGTGCAGGCGTGGCCTATTTGATACGCGGACACGGTTTATATACGTGGGCAGAAGATATGGCGGCCTGTATGCGGCATATCGAAGCGCTGGAATTTTTGTTGGATTGTGAATGGCGCCGTTATGCGGCACATGCAGGTCGTCGGTGACATCATGAGCGAATTAAATGTGTACCAAGCAAATGGTTGTCACGAGCGCGTGGAAAACAATCCACGAGTGATAGCCGATGTATTGCAGTCGGTAGGTATTCGTTTTGAACAGTGGCAGCCGAATGCGCCTATCAAAGCAGGCGACAGCCAGGCTGTGGTGCTGGAAGCTTATCGCGCTGATGTTGAGCGCATTGTGGCAGAAAATGGTTTTGTCACGGTCGATGTCATCAGTATCGACAGCAACAATCCTAACAAAAAAGCCCTGCGGGAAAAGTTTCTGAGTGAGCATATTCATACGGAAGATGAAGTGCGTTTCTTTGTGGAGGGTCGCGGTCTTTTTTATCTGCACCTGGGCGAGAAAGTTTATGGTGTGCTGTGCGAGAAAGGTGATTTCCTCAGTGTGCCGGCTAATACGCTGCACTGGTTTGATTTGGGAGAGAATCCAGAGCTGGTGGCGATCCGTTTTTTTAATAATGAAGAGGGTTGGGTGGCGCGCTATAGCGGTGCAACCATCGCTGAGCTGTTTCCCAAGTTGGATGCGTGAGTGAGTTCATGGCTATTAAGGCAATTTTGACGGATATTGAAGGGACGACCAGTTCGATCGCTTTTGTGCGCGATGTGTTGTTCCCCTATGCGGCACAACATTTGTCGATGTATGTGCGCGCCAATGCTCGCAATCCAGATGTGCAGGCACAGTTGCAGGCAGTGGCACAAGAAACCGGAGTGGCGACAGACGACTACGAGGCAATTATTGCCGTTCTGCTGCAGTGGATTGCCGAGGATCGTAAGGCTACGCCGTTGAAGGCTCTGCAAGGCATGCTGTGGGAGCACGGGTATCGCAATCGTGATTTTGCCGGCCATGTGTATGTCGATGCTTTTCAACAATTGCAGCGCTGGCATGCTGCGGATATTCCGCTGTATGTTTATTCCAGCGGTTCAATTCAAGCGCAAAAATTGTTTTTTGGCTTCAGCGAACACGGCGATATGACACCGTTGTTTTCTGGTTATTTCGACACCACTTCAGGTGCGAAACAAGAGGCGGCTTCGTATCAGCGTATTGCACAGGCGCTACAGTATGCGCCTGCTGATATGTTGTTCCTGTCGGATATTGTTGCCGAATTGGATGCTGCGCAAGCTGCGGGTATGCAAACCTGTTGGTTGGTGCGTGAGCAAGATACCTCGGCATCGGCTGCTGATATTGCTGCTGCTCGCCATCCTGTCGCCAAAAACTTCTCAGAGATTGTTGTTGGATAGTTTAAGGCGTTGGATGTTTTAGACGTTCAATAACTTGTTCTGGCAAACTTACCGGTGTGCAGTCGGGCTGGAAGCCTGGGATTTTTTTGCCTTCTGTTTTTAGCTGCGCCGCTTGTTGTAGCAGGGTTTGCTGCGCCGCTATTTGCTCTTGCCGCAGTGCGCCAGTGTTGATTTGCCAGATGGCCTGCAGGCGCGCAGGTGCTAGCAAGGGTTCTGATTGTGTAATCAAACGCATGGTGTCGTAGTAGTGTGCAGCAGCGGGGTCTTCGAGAAGATTTTTGTGCTGCAAAATGCTATTGCAGTAACCGCTAGGCGCGAGGCGTTGGAAATGTCCGGCGCGCCAGTTGGTCTGTGCGGGATTGTGCGGCATGCGCGCCAGTAGCGGATCAGTAATACCCAAAAAGTCGATAACTATTCCGTCTGTGCCGAGGCAAAATCCGTGCATGCCGATAGTGTTGCTGGCAGCAAGCGGAATTCCTTGGCGTTTCTGCTCCAAGCCATCTTGGCACCAGCCAAAATCTTCAATCAAACGTGGACCGTGTTGCAGATAGCGGGTAAAACGCGTGAACCAGAAAAAGAAAAAACGTTCTTGCGTTACGCCATCGGCGCTGTCGCCCATGCGAAAAGGTTCTGCACCCCAATGTATTGGTGTCGCCAGCGGCGGTGTTTGCAGTAATCCGCTAACTGCGCCAACACCTATCAATCCGGTGACCGCAGCGGCGATATGTTTTCTATTCTGATGCGCCGTTGGATACAGCAGCACAATGGTGCACAACAACACATCCCAGCCAAAAAAACGGCCGCGCATAAAATCGCCGCCAATCCATACGACATAAGCCAAATGTAGAAGCACACCGAGAGCTATCAGTTGCAATGGACGGCTGCGGCACAGTCCCAGTACGATGCCAGCCAGTAAAAGAAAAATGCTGATGAGGTCGCGCGTGATCGACGTGCTGAAATAAAGCAGTCCGCGTTGGAGCAGGAGCTCACGCGGCAGCAGATCGCCCAATTTCGCATAGGCGGTATTGGGCAGTGGAAAGCCGTAGTACAACAGGGAAAACAGCGTCCAAAGAGCCAGAGGCAACGCAGTGGCGGTTAACAGGGCCGCACTGTTTTTGCCCTGCTGCCCAGTGTGATACGCCAGCAGTGGCACTATGAATAGCAGGCTGTCGTGACGAGTGATGAGCAACAATCCTGCGGCGATACCGATATACAGTAAACGCTGTTGCTGCGGCAATTGATCATCAAAATGAAAACGCAGCACAGTGGTGAGCAGACAATACACCAGCGGATTTTCCAGCCCGGAACTGGTGAAATCAAAATAGGCTTGCGACAGAGTTAATGCCAGTACGGCCAACAACCACAATCCTGCATGCTTGAGAATTTTGCCCAGATTCCACAACAGCAAAGCATTGCAAATGGCGCTGAGCAAAATGCTGTTCAGGTAGTGGTCGCGCGAGAAGCTGCCCATGACAGCCAGCAGGCCGTACCAGAGCGGGCAGGTGAAAACTTGTACGCGCTCGTGGGGATTCCAGCGCGGGCCGTTGCCGTCTAACAGCTGCTCAAGGCTGCGAAACAGAATATAAGCGTCATCGCCCACCCAGGCATTCTTGAAGAACACGGCGAAATAAACGATGCAGCCGATCGCATAGAGCCAATGCCGTATAGGCAAAAAAAGCACAACAAGTTTCCCTTGACCAGTATGGTGCAGCTTTATAACATACGCGGCCTCGAAAGAGACCGTTCCGGCTTAGCTCAGCGGTAGAGCAGTTGACTGTTAATCAATTGGTCGGTGGTTCGATCCCACCAGCCGGAGCCATATACCGGGGCACTGATTTTCCCAGTACTGATTTTCCCTGTACTGGGAGTGCGGTGCCCCTTTTTTTACCCTGGCAAGGTAGCTCAGCAGGTTAGAGCACAACACTCATAATGTTGGGGTCCCCAGTTCGATTCTGGGCCTTGCTACCATATTCTCCCCTTGGCTGATGGCGTTGTGCAGATGGCATCAGAATCACCCAAAGATCATAAACCGTTTGTTGTGGAGTCCCGCTTTCAGCCGGCGGGCGATCAGCCTTCGGCGATTCACGCTTTGGTCAGTGGTATTCAGTCCGGCTTGATGGCGCAAACCCTGTTGGGGGTTACGGGTTCTGGTAAAACGTTTACGGTCGCCAATGTGATAGAGCGCCTGCAGCGCCCGACGATAGTGCTGGCACCCAATCGCACATTGGCTGCGCAACTGTACGGCGAGTTTCGCGAGTTTTTTCCTCACAACGCGGTGGAGTATTTCGTCTCTTATTACGATTACTACCAGCCCGAGGCCTATGTTCCCTCGTCGGATACATTTATCGAGAAAGATGCCTCGGTGAACGAACATATCGAGCAGATGCGTCTGTCGGCAACGAAAGCGCTGCTCGAGCGCGAAGACGTTATTGTGGTGGCCACGGTGTCATCGATTTATGGTCTGGGCGATCCTGAGCAGTATTTCAGCATGGTGTTGCACTTGAGTCGCGGTGATCGTATCGATCAGCGTGAAGTTTTGCGCCGCTTGGCTGAATTGCAATACAAGCGCAATGACATCGACTTTCAGCGTGCCACTTACCGCTGTCGCGGAGATGTGATTGATGTGTTTCCAGCGGATTCTGATATGGAAGCCGTGCGCATCACGCTGTTTGATGACGAAATAGAAAATATTGCAGTGTTTGATCCATTGACAGGGCAAATACTGCGAAAATTGCCGCGCGTGACGATCTTTCCTAAAAGTCACTATGTAACGCCGCGTGAAAATGTATTGGCGCGTGTGGATGACATCAAGCAGGAATTGCGCGAGCGGCTGGAGCAATTTCGCGGCATGGAAAAACATGTGGAGTATCAGCGACTGGAGCAGCGCACCAATTACGATATCGAAATGATTATTGAATTGGGCTATTGCAACGGCATCGAAAATTATTCGCGCTATCTCTCTGGTCGCGCACCAGGTGAGCC
>CAZZNL010000068.1:0-2149 GCA_964655625.1 uncultured Pseudomonadales bacterium | reverse complement strand
TATTGATTATCTTCCGCATAATGCGTTGATGGTGATTGATGAATCGCATGTCACTGTTCCTCAGTTGGGCGCGATGTATAAAGGAGATCGTTCGCGCAAGGAAACATTGGTGGAATACGGTTTCCGCCTGCCATCTGCATTGGATAATCGCCCGATGCGTTTTGATGAATGGGAGCGTATTGCGCCGCAAATGATTTTTGTATCAGCTACACCGAGTGTGTACGAAGAAGCGCACAGTGGACAGGTGGTAGAGCAATTGGTGCGGCCAACGGGTCTGGTCGATCCGGAAATTGAGGTGAGACCGGCTTCAACACAAGTGGATGATCTGTTGTCAGAAATTCGTTTGCGTGTGGCCGAGAGCGATAGGGTATTGGTCACCACGCTGACCAAGCGCATGGCGGAAGACTTGACCGATTATTTGATGGATCACGGTGTGCGCGTGCGCTATTTGCACTCTGATATCGATACGGTAGAGCGGGTAGAAATTATTCGCGATCTGCGTTTGGGTGAGTTTGATGTCTTGGTAGGCATTAACTTGTTGCGTGAAGGTCTGGATATGCCCGAGGTGTCATTGGTAGCCATTCTCGATGCAGACAAAGAAGGGTTTTTGCGATCAGAACGTTCGCTGATACAAACCATTGGTCGCGCCGCGCGCAATATCAGGGGTAAGGCCATTCTCTACGCCGACAAAATTACAGGGTCTATGCAGCGCGCTATGGATGAAACCCAACGGCGGCGTGCCAAGCAGATCCAGTTCAATCTGGATCATGGCATTGTGCCCAAAGGTGTACAAAAATCGGTAGTCGATATTATGGAAGGCGCTGTGCCCGGCGCCAAAGGCAAAGGGAAAAAGCGCGAGCAGAAAGTGGCGGAAAGTCGCGGCAAGTACCGCGTCAATGTGGAAGAAATGTCATTGGAACAAATGACCAAAGCGATACAGCAATTGGAAAAACAAATGCTGCAGCATGCCAAAAACCTGGAGTTTGAGGAGGCGGCTGCCGTGCGAGATGAAATTGCCAGGGTGCGTGAACGCGCCTTTATTTAGTGAAGAGGTAGAGATGAATAAAAGGATGTGGTTGGCAGTATTGCTGTTGTTGGTGAGCTTGGTGGCTTGGGTGCCATCGAGCAATGTTATTCGTCTGATTATTGAGAATGATCCGGTTATCTTGGGTCGTTATTCCGTGGGCCATTTCGGTGGCTTGCTGTTGTTGACGATAGTGTTGTGGATTGCAGCAGCTGTTCTATTTTCTACGCGCAAAAAATCCACCGCTGAAACGGTATTCGCGTTGGTCATGGTTTATGTGTCTACCATTGTCAGTGGTTTTGTATTGGTGATCGGTTCTGGCATGGTCAACAGCCCACGTTTTGTCGAGAAGGTGGTGAGCGGTGTCGATCAAGACACTGGCATGGTGTTGAGCGGCGTGGTGCGTCATCGCCCACCCAATGAACGTTTCGAACTGGAACAAAAAGATGTGCCTGAGCGCCTGCGCTCTTACCCCAATGCACCGGCGGGTTATCCAGCCTTTCCATTGGTGCTGACTAGCGATAGCAAAGGTTTTCGCAATCACGACCAGCTGTCGCAGTACGACATGTTAGTCGTCGGTGATTCATTTGTTGCCGGTTCGCATGTGTCAGACGAGCAGGCATGGGTAGATTTATTGCGCAAGAGCACAGGAAAGTCGATTTACAACCTGGGTGTTTCTGGCAGTGATCCGCTGACGTATCTGAATAACTTCATCACTTTGGGGCGTAGTTTCAAACCGCAAACAGTGTTGGTGATGTTGTATGAAGGCAATGATTTTCGTGATGCGCCACCGATGCCGAAAAAAGCGCCCGCTGCTGTATCTGAAGCTGAAGCAAAAACAGAAGCCCAGTCAGCAAAACACAGTATGGCGTTTTATGCCAAAGCATCACCGGTGACCAAAGGGCTGCGCCGTGTAACAGAAGAAGTGTTGGCACAAGTCGGTCGGGATTGGGCTGTGCCGGGGTATCAAGAAGCGGTTGGTTTTATGCCGATTGTGCTGCCTGCAACAACCGGCACGCAACATTACAGCTTTGAGCCCAAACGTTTGCAGTATTTGGCGGGAATGAGCGAGCAGGCCTTTGCACAGTCCAGTGATTGGAGCAATGTTCGCGATGTGTTGGATGC
>CAZZNL010000067.1:0-7860 GCA_964655625.1 uncultured Pseudomonadales bacterium | reverse complement strand
CAGCATTGATCTGCGTTTGCAATATTTTGCACACACCATTCTGAAACAAATTGTGAGCGAGTTCAGTGCACAAGGTGGTTCGGTAGTCGTGCTGGATGTAAAAACGGGTGAAGTGTTGGCGATGGTTAATGCGCCGTCGTTCAATCCCAATAATCGCGCGGGTGTGAAGCCACAGCAAATGCGCAATCGCGCGTTGATCGATGTGTTTGAGCCGGGTTCGACCATGAAGCCACTCACTATGTCGGCCGGCTTGGAGAGTGGTAAGTGGCGGCCTGAAATGGTGATCGATACCAATCCGGGCAGCATCAGCGTGCAAGGCAAAGTGCTCAAGGATCATCGCAACTACGGTGCGATTGATTTGAAAACAGTGATCGCTAAATCCAGTCAGGTGGGCACAGTGCGCATTGCGCTATCACTGGAACCCAATGCAGTGCGCAATATGTTTCATCGTTTCGGACTTGGGCAGGCGACAGGTACGGGTTTCCCCGGTGAAAGTGTTGGTGTATTGCCCAATTATCAGCGCTGGCGCGATCTGGATCGTGCCACGATGGCGTTTGGTTACGGTGTGTCTGTTACTACGCTGCAGTTGGCACATGCGTACAGTATTTTTGCCAATCATGGTGAGCGCAGACCGGTATCTATTTTGCGGCAGGATGAGCACAAGCCGGGCGAACAGGTATTGTCTGCTGCTATCGTGAATCAAGTGTTGCCGATGATGGAAGCGGTAACGCAGCCGGGTGGCACTGCAACTCGCGCGCGAGTTCCCGGTTTTCGTGTGGCGGGAAAAACCGGTACAGCGCATAAATTGGGTGCGCGCGGCTACAGCGAGAACAGTTATGTCGCAGTATTTGCCGGTATCGCACCAGTGAGTGATCCGCGTTACGCCATGGCGGTGATGATTGATGAACCCAGCGGTGGAAAATATTACGGCGGCGAAGTAGCTGCGCCGGTATTTAGTCAGTTGATGCAAGGCGTGCTGCAACTGACAGGCACTATTCCGGATGATTTGCATCCAGAGCAGAACGTACCTGCAAAAACTGCCGCGACAGCGACAGAGAAAGCGCCAGAAAAAACACCAGAAAAATCACCGGCAAAAAAAGTGCAACAGGCAGTGAAAGCTGATGCCATCAAAGTGGCGCGCGCCGAGGTGAAATTATGAGTCGCCTCGCTACTATCCAGCCTTGGTTGGGTGAAATCACGCTTGCAAACGATGTAGAAAATCTGCGTTTGGATAGCCGTCAAGTCTGTGCCAATGATCTTTTCTTTGCGCTGTCTGATGCCGCTGATACACAAGCACATGTTGAGCAGGCGGTGCAGCGCGGTGCATTGGCGGTGGTGGTGGATAGTGCACGCCAGCATGTAGTGAATGCCGTATTGCCGGTGGTGGTGGTAAATCATTTGCGCGAACAATTGGGAGTAATGGCTGATGCGTTTTATCAGCAGCCGTCGCGTGCGTGTCGTGTCATCGGCATTACCGGCACCAACGGTAAAACAACTTGTTCGCATTGGTTGGCACAAGCCTGGCAACAGGTGAGTGGTCAAGCCGCTGCCGTTATCGGCACGTTAGGTTGCGGCATTATCGGTGATGCGGTGCGCATCCCCACGGGGATGACGACGCCGGATGTATTTACCAATCATCGCGTATTGGCGGAACTGGTACAGAAAAATGTGCAGTGTGTGGCGATGGAAGTATCGTCACATGCACTGGAGCAGCGGCGTGTCGATCAAGTGCAATTTGATACCGCAATTTTTACCAATTTAACGCGTGATCATCTCGATTATCACGGCGATATGGATAGCTACGCCGCCGCAAAACAAAAATTGTTTGATGTGAAATCATTGCAACTGGGCGTCATCAACAGTGATGACGAGTTTGGTCGCCAACTGATGCTACACATGCAGCGCGCAGGAAAGCCGGTTTTAAGTTATGCGCTGGATGATAAAAGCAGTGATCTCGGAGTGGAGCGTTGCGAGGTAACGGGGCAAGGCATTGCCGCCAGTATCCGTACGCCCTGGGGGAGGGGTGAGCTACAGAGCAGGTATCCGGGGGGATATAACCTGCTCAATGCAATGGCAGTGGTAGCCACCCTGTGTGGTCGCGGCATGCGTCTGGATGCTGTGCTAAAAGCAGTTGCACAGTTACAGGCCGTGCCGGGACGCACACAAATTGTCAGTCACCAGCAGGATGATGTGTTGGTGGTTGTTGACTATGCGCATACGCCCGATGCCTTGCAGAAGATTTTGCAGGCGTTGCGGCCGCAAACCCGACATCAACTCTGGTGTGTGTTCGGCTGTGGCGGCAATCGCGATATGGGCAAGCGGCCGGAAATGGCCAAAGTGGCGCAACAACATGCAGATTGCGTGATTGTGACAACGGACAATCCTCGCGATGAAAATCCGCAACAGATTATTGCGGATATTGTTGCTGGCTTTTCTGCGAGTTCATCTGCGGTTCGGTATCAGGTCATTGCTGATCGTGCGGCTGCGATTGCTCAGGCGATCACTGTGGCAGCGCCGGGTGATGTCATTTTGTTGGCGGGCAAGGGTCACGAGGATTACCAGGAAATTGCAGGTCAGCGCCACTATTTTTCTGACAGCGATCAGGCTGAAAAAGCATTACAGGTGCGCCGCCAGCGTTTGGTTGGAGGCGGTGCATGATGCGCGCACTGACTTTGCATGCAGTGGCGGATGCTTGCGGTGTGGCGCGCGGTCAAGATGATCGGGTTTTTTCGCGGGTGGTCACTGATAGCCGCTCGGTGCAGCCGGGAGATTTGTTTGTGGCTCTGAGCGGGGAGCGCTTTAATGCTCACGATTTTCTCGCCGATGTACAGCGCGCAGGTGCTGTCGCAGCTGTTGTGGAATCTATAGATGCCAATTTGTCGCTGCCGCAATTGCAAGTTGGCAATACGGTTGAGGCATTGGGAAAAATTGCCAGCCTCAATCGCAACCTGTTTACAGGCAGCGTGATTGGCTTGACAGGTAGTGCCGGAAAAACCACTACCAAGGAAATGATGGCGGCTATTTTGTCGCAGCAAAAACAGCCACTGGTGACGCGCGGCAATCTCAATAATCATTTGGGTGTGCCACTGACTCTATTGGAACTGTCACCACAGCACGACTGTGCTGTAGTGGAAATGGGTGCCAGTGCGTTGGGAGAAATTCGCTATCTGACTAACTTGGCTAAACCGGATGTGGCACTGGTGACGAATGTAGCGCCAGCGCATTTGGAGGGTTTTGGCTCGATAGAAAATGTCGCGCAAGGTAAGCGAGAAATTTTTGAAGGGTTGTCGGCTGATGGCGTGGCTGTAATCAATATGGACAACCAGTGGACATCAGCTTGGCGAGATGTGTTGTCTCGAACTCAGCGTATAACAACGTTTTCCATGAATGACGCTACTGCCGATGTTTTTGCTGTAAATGTGCAACAAGGTGCCGAGGGTATTCGCTTTGTGTTGCATGCGCATCAGCAGCAGCGTGACATTCATTTGGCGTTTATCGGTTTGCACAACGTGGGCAATGCACTGGCAGCTGCGGCGTGTTGTCTGGCCCTGGGTATTGAGCTCGATACGGTGGCGCAGGGGTTGTCAGCTGCAAAGCCTTACAAAGGGCGGCTGCAGATAAGAACGGGTGTAAAAGGCTGCCGGATTATCGATGATAGTTACAACGCCAACCCCGCTTCGGTGCGCATGGCGATTGATGCCCTGCTGGCCTGTGAGGGAGAAAAAATTCTCGTCTTGGGTGACATGGGTGAGTTAGGTGTTGATGCGCGTCGCTTGCACGAAGAAATAGGTGCGTATGCAAGCGATGCTGGCGTTCCCGCATTGTGGGTAACGGGTGAATTATCGCGTGCGACGGCAGAAGCCTTTGGCGCAGCAGCCATGCACTTTGAAAATTGGGAATTATTGGCAGCGCACTGCGCTGCTGTGGCAAATAAAAATTCTGTCTTTCTGATCAAGGGATCCCGCAGTGCCGGTATGGACAGGGTTGCTGACAGATTGGCAGCCACAGGAGAAGTGATATGTTGATTTGGTTGGCGAATTAATGGGAGTCTTATTGGAGTGTACTGTCTGTTGTGCAGTACCAGACCTTCCGCGCCATTATGGGTGTGCTGACGGCGCTAATTTTTTCCTTGTGGATTGGCCCTTCCGTTATCGCTTATTTGCAGCGGTTGAAAATTGGCCAGTCGGTGCGTACGGATGGGCCACAAAGTCATCTGGGAAAATCCGGTACACCCACCATGGGTGGCGTGTTGATTTTAATATCCATCTGCTTGAGCACTTTGTTGTGGGCAAAGTTGGATAATCGCTACGTTTGGGTAGTTATGCTGACCACGGTGTGCTTTGCGGCGATTGGCTGGGTGGATGACTGGCGCAAAGTGGTAGAAAAAAATTCGCGCGGGCTGCCGTCGCGCTGGAAATATTTTTGGCAATCGGTGTTTGGTTTGGCAGCCGCTTTTTTTCTCTACGAAACTGCTAAAACGCCGATGGAGTTGCAGTTGTATGTGCCATTTTTTAAATCGGTGGCAATCAATCTCGGTTGGTTTTATGTGCCTTTGGTCTATTTTGTTGTAGTGGGATCTAGCAATGCCGTCAATTTGACTGACGGTCTGGATGGTTTGGCTATTATGCCTTCGGTGATGATTGCTGGTGCTTTAGCTGTTTTTGCCTATGCCGTGGGCAATATCAAGTTTGCCGGGTATTTGAACTTGCCCTATATCGAAGGTGCGGGTGAGTTGATTATTTTTTGCGGTGCCTTTGTTGGCGCGGGCTTGGGTTTTCTCTGGTTTAACACCTATCCCGCACAAGTGTTTATGGGGGATGTCGGCGCATTGGCCTTGGGTGCTGCGCTGGGTTTGATTGCGGTGATTGTGCGTCACGAAATTGTATTTTTCATCATGAGTGGTGTGTTTGTGATGGAAACGGTGTCGGTCATCATGCAAGTGGCCTCTTTCAAATTGACAGGTAAGCGCATTTTTCGCATGGCGCCTATCCACCATCATTTTGAATTAAAAGGTTGGCCAGAGCCGCGCGTGATTGTCCGCTTTTGGATCATCACCGTTATTTTGGTGTTGGTAGGTTTAGCTACTTTGAAACTGCGCTGAGTAAATAGGAGAACACAGTGACCAACGCGCGCACCAACAAACGCATGATTATCGGGATGGGCAAGACCGGCCTTTCCTGTGCGCGTTATCTGGCTGCGCAAGGGGAGACATTTGTGTGGCTGGATACGCGCAGCAATCCACCTGGCGTTGAGGCATTAAAAAAACAATTCCCTCAGGCGGAGTTTCATTGTGGTGATCTCGATGCCAACACGCTGTGTGCTGCGCGAGAAATTATCGTCAGTCCTGGTGTGGCTCTCGCCGAACCGGCATTGCGCGCTGCTGCAACCAAAGGCATTCCTTTAGTGGGCGATATTGAATTATTTGTGCGCGCCACCGCGAAACCCATTATTGCGATTACTGGATCCAATGCAAAAAGCACTGTGACTACTTTGGTTGGTGAAATGGCTGCCGCCTGTGACTTGCGTGCCGGTGTGGGCGGCAACTTGGGTACGCCTGTGTTGGACATGATTGCGCAGGATGCTGAAACAGATTGCTATGTGTTGGAATTGTCCAGCTTCCAATTGGAAACCACTCACAGTTTGCAGGCGCAGGTCGCGACAGTATTGAATATCAGTGACGATCACATGGATCGTTATGACGATATATATCAATACACAGCCGCCAAGCATCGTATCTACAACGATGCGCAGCATGTGGTTTACAACCGTGCAGATAAATTGACTGTGCCTGTCGTCGGGCGTTCTACCGTCGCGTGGTCATTCGGTGTGGACGACAATCAAGCTGATGCACATCAAGTGGGTGTGCATGTCATGAATGGTGAGTCTTGGTTGATGCGCGGCAAGCAGCCACTGTTGCGATTGCAAGACATCCGCATTGCCGGTCTGCACAATGTGGCCAATGTAGCGGCCGCGTTGGCGTTGGCAGCAGCGGCAGATTGGCCGTTGGCACCGTGTGTGGAAGCAGTAAAAGCATTCACCGGTTTGCCGCATCGCTGCCAGTGGGTAACTGAAAAACGCGGAGTGCGTTTTTATAACGACTCCAAAGGCACCAATGTCGGTGCCACGCTTGCTGCCATTGAAGGTTTGGGCGCAGAAAAAAATATTGTCTTGATTGCCGGCGGTGAAGGTAAGGATGCAGATTTTTCTGTGTTGGCTCCTGCGGTGCGTCGTCATGTCCGTGCTTTGATATTGATCGGGCGCGATGCGAGCATTATTGCGGCCAGTTGTTCAGATGTGCCAGCGGTAATGGCGACTTCCATGCAGGAAGCGGTGCAACAGGCAGCGTTATTGGCAAGCAGTGGTGATGTGGTGCTGTTGTCACCCGCTTGCGCAAGTTTTGACATGTTCACTAGCTATGTTGATCGCGGTGAACAGTTTTGTGCAGCAGTGGAGGCTTTGGTATGAATACACTGCTGTCGCGCCTCAAACTGAATAATTACCCCATACGCAGTAACCATCGCGGCAATTTGGTGTGGGAAATGGATATGCCGCTGCTGTTGGTTACTCTGGCTTTGTTGTGTACCAGTTGGGTGATGGTCAGTTCTGCATCACTCGATTACGCCATGCAGAACACGGGGGATGCTTTTTATTTTTGCAAACGCCACGGCGTGTATGTGGTGGCGGCATTATTGTTTGGCGCTTTCGTATTGAAGGTTCCCTATCTTCGTTGGCAGCGTTGGCATGTCGAGTTTTTGGGTGTAGCGATGTTGCTGTTGTTGATTGTGTTGATTCCGCACATTGGCAAACGTGTCAATGGCAGTCAGCGCTGGTTGGGTTTGGGCTTGTTAACGATACAGGTTTCCGAAATTGCCAAGTGGGCGACCATTGTTTTTTTTGCGGGGTATTTGGTGCGTCGCCATGAAGAAATGCACGGTGGTTTTTGGGGTTTTATTAAACCATTTGTTGTGGTGGGCCTGATTGCGCTGTTGTTATTGTTGGAGCCGGACTTCGGTGCCACGGTGGTAATTTGTTTGTCGGTGGGTTCCTTGTTGTTTTTGGCGGGTGCGCCGCTGCAGCGACTCGTGCCACTGTTGGGACTGGGTCTGGTCGCGGCCAGTGTGCTTGCGGTGGTGGAAACCTATCGCTTTGCGCGTTTGACGGCCTTTATCAATCCTTGGGAAGAATCGGTGATGTACAAAAGTGGTTATCAACTCACGCAGTCGTTAATTGCGATTGGTCGCGGAGAGTGGCTTGGTGTCGGCTTGGGTAACAGCGTGCAGAAATTGTTTTATTTGCCGGAGGCGCATACCGATTTTGTTTTTAGTATCTGGGCGGAAGAAGCAGGTTTGGTGGGCTGTGTGGTGATCATCAGTCTGTTTGCTGTGATGATTTGGCGCATGTTGCGTATTGGTCGTGTCGCTGCCGCGCGCGGCGAAAGTTTTGGCGCTTTGGTGGCAGCGGGTATTGCTCTGGTGATTGCTTATCAGGTGTTTATCAATATTGGTGTGACATCCGGTTTATTGCCGACCAAGGGATTGACCTTGCCGTTTATTAGCTACGGTGGCAGTAGCTTGGTAGTCAGTGCGGCCATGGCAGCCATGGTGTTGCGTTTAAGTTTTGAAAACCGGCAAGCGGCAAAACCGCAAGTGGTGGCCGGATGAGTTTTTACAGCAAGCAGCGCATTTTGATTATGGCGGGCGGCACTGGCGGTCATGTCTTTCCTGCGTTGGCCGTTGCGCGCGTGTTGCGTGAGCGCGGTTGGCAAGTGGAATGGCTGGGCACGCAGCAAGGCATTGAAGCGCGCGTAGTGCCGGACGACCAGATCAAATTGCATTGCATTACGGCTGTCGGCTTGCGCGG
>CAZZNL010000066.1:0-7954 GCA_964655625.1 uncultured Pseudomonadales bacterium | reverse complement strand
GTTTCGATTCCTTTGGCAGTGCTGACCACAATGGCTGTAGAGAGCAACAAGGGGCGTATCTGTTGAATAACCGAGCGAAACACTTTGCTAGGCACTGAGACAAAAACAATGTCGGCACCTTGCAATGTAGCTGCCAGATCTGCAGAAATCTGCAAGCGAGCATCCAGTGTCAACCCGGGAAGATACGCGCTGTTCTTGCGTGTTTGCTGCATCTCGGCAGCGCGGGAGGCATCTCGCAACCACAAAACGGCGTCATAACCGTTTTCAGCCAACAAATTGGCGATGGCAGTACCAAAACTACCACCGCCGAGTACTACGGTTTTTTTTGTCATCGCTGTGCAGTGAAAACCTGAATGTCAGGCTCGTCACTTTAGCAAACGGTTCACCCTGGCGACAAATCCAGCAGGATTTTCCAAGGCAATGCCAGCGGAAAGGCGTGCTTCATCCAACAGCACATGCGCCAGGTCAGAAAACTGCGTTTCATCGCTGGTCTTGCTCAAGCGTTCCACCAAATGGTGTTTGGCATTCAACTCGAAAATGGGTTTGCTCTCCGGCACGGCCTGCCCCGCAGCCTCCATCATGCGGCGCATTTGCAGCCCCATATCGGCCTGCCCCACCACCAAGCAGGCGGGCGAATCCACCAAACGTGTTGAGTAGCGCACGGACTCTACGGCACCGGCCAATAGTGTTTGCAAACGCTCCAGCAACTGCGCTTCATCGGCGGAAGTTTCTGACGTCGACGCATCAGCCGCCTTGTCTTTCAACAGATGACTAATATCCAGATCACCGCGCGCCACATCAGCAAAAGATTTGCCCGCGTATTCACGCAAATAACCCATCATCCATTCATCGAGGCGATCGTGCATCAAGATCACTTCAATATCATTTGCACGAAACACTTCCAGATGAGGACTGTTACGCGCAGTGTCATAGTGATCGGCAGTGATGAAATAGATCTGCGTCTGCCCTTCTTTCATGCGCTCAATATAACTGTCCAGCGACTGCTCCTGCGCAGAGGACTCCGACACCGTCGTCGCAAAACGCAGCAGCTTGCCGATGCGCTCGCGATTGGCGAAATCCTCCACCATGCCTTCTTTCAAGACATTGCCAAAAGCCTGCCAGAATGTCGCATACTTCTCGGTGTCTTCAGCCAACTTTTCCAGCATATCGAGAGCACGTTTGGTCAGTGCCGACTTCATACTTTCTACCGTCGCATCCTGCTGTAGAATTTCACGCGATACATTCAGTGACAAATCATTAGAGTCCACTACGCCTTTGATAAAACGCAGGTACAAAGGCAGAAATTGCTCAGCGTCATCCATGATGTAAGTGCGCTGCACATACAACTTCAAGCCGCGTGCGGCATCGCGATGATAGAGATCAAAAGGTGCTTCCGAGGGCACATACAACAAACTGGTGTATTCCAGCTTGCCTTCTACCTTGTTATGGCTCCATGTCAGCGGATCCGCATAATCATGTGACACATGTTGATAAAACGCTTTGTATTCCGCCTCGGAAACGTCATTTTTGCTGCGCGTCCACAACGCAGTTGCACTGTTCACATTTTCCCATTCACCGATTTCTTGCTCTTTGCCTTCTTCTACCGGTGGAACATACTTGCGCATCTGCACAGGCACGGCGATATGGTCTGAATATTTGCGCACGATACTGCGCAAGCGCCAGTCGTTAGCAAACTCTGCCGCATCTTCTTTGATGTGCAACACGATGCGTGTGCCGCGATCTGCTTTCTCCACAGTCTCAACGGCAAAATCGGCCTCGCCAGTAGAAGTCCAATGAACCCCAGCGGCGGCAGGCAAACCGGCACGACGACTGAACACTTCTACCTTGTCGGCAACAATAAAAGCCGAATAAAAACCGACACCAAACTGGCCAATCAAGTGTGTATCTTTTTTCTGATCACCCGTCATATTGCGAATAAATTCCGCTGTGCCGGATTTAGCAATGGTACCCAGATGTGAAATGGCTTCCTCGCGACTCATACCGATACCATTGTCTTCAATGGTGACTGTGCGCCCCGCCTCATCGACACTGATTTGCACCTTCAACGCTGGATCACTCTCGTACAAAGAGCCGTCAGCCAGTGCTGCAAAACGCAGCTTGTCACAGGCATCGGAGGCGTTGGACACCAGCTCGCGCAGGAAAATCTCACGATTGCTGTACAGCGAATGGATCATCAATTGCAGTAGCTGTTTGGCTTCCGTCTGAAAAGACAGGGTTTCAGCAGCAGTATCAACCGTAGACATTGTAGAAATCTCCGTAGAACAAATAAGAAACGTAAAAACCAGTAGAATTCGGCAAAGTATCGCCAAGATGGGGACAAGGTGCTGCATTTCAAGATAAACCTGAGTGATCGCCAGCTCTGGATCATCACTGTCGCGCTGGCACTGGTGTTTGCCAGCGGTCAACTATTGCAAGGCATTGAACGCTCGCCTTCAGCCGACGACGCGCTGTTCCTCTCGGTGCCAAAGAACTGGCTCAACGGCTACGGCTGGGCCACCAGCTACAGCGAAAAAATCCCCTTCAATCCCGACTTCACCGGCCCTGCCGCTCTCTTATTACCCGCTGCGCTCTTGATCAAACTTTTCGGCAACCAGTGGTGGATTGCCGGTGTCACCGGTTGGCTAACTAATAGCCTCTTGGCGGGCTTGTGTCTTTGGCAGATACGCCACTACGGGCAGTATCGCGCTATCACAGTATTGAGCCTCACCTGCGCGATCATGGCGGGCTACAGTCATGATTATTCTTCCTTGATAGGTTATTACTCCGGCAGCCTGCTCTGGCTACTGGCCGCCTGCATCGCCTTTAATGCCAACACGCCTGCTTTCAAACGCGCGCTTCTACTGGGCGTGTTGTCCAGTATCAGCCTGCTGATAAAACCACTGCTGGTGCCAGCATTTGTGCTGTTGAATATTTTATTTACCGTTGCGGCATCTGCTAACAAACCATCAAGCAACAAGAAACGGCTGCTAGCCACACTTCTGCTACCTACCTTAGTAGTGATCGGCATTAACTCAACACTGCAAGAGCGAGCATTGGCCGACTATTCTTTTGCTTATCGCGATGCCTGGCTGCAGTACAAAACAGAATTTGTTCAGCATCACGGCTCCGGTATCGGCCAATGGTTACAGGCACAAGATAAAACAGCTTACATTGCCAGAAACGCCAATAAGAATTTGTATTTTGTTGAAGAAGGCCTGGCAAACTTCGGTCTGAAAAATCCTTGGTTAGGCAATGAACCAGCCGACATTTATCACCTTGTCGGCGCACTGTATATCATCACCCTGTTTGCGCTCCTTATTATTTATGGCAGAAAAGTGTGCCGCAACACTGCTTCGCCTTTTCACTGGCTGACCCTATCATTCACTGCCTGCATCCTAATTTACGTCTTATGGTTTGTATTGTTTGCAATGGCCATGTCACCCGGCCATTTGTATTTTCCTTTGCAGTGGAGTTCGTGGCTATTTTTTCTGCTCTTGGCTCAACTGCCCCATTCAACTCACCTGGCTCACATCGCTGGAAAACAAAAAACAACACTGTTGGCCATACTGATCGTAGGCCTCATGTTTTACATGATGCGCCCCGACGCAGTACGCAACCTCTTGTTCATCCCTTCTAAAAATATGCCGCGCACCGATGCACTGGAGCAGGCAACACTGTATTTACAGCGAGAGCAGTTTGATCTGCCTTTGGCAGGCTGCGGTTACAGCAATTACCCACGACATCTTGAATATCGCCTGCCTGCTTCACAGAATTTTTCTGACTGTCTCGATATGATTCAGGATCATGTACGACTGGATGGCAATCACTATCGCTGGCATACACCACTGGCGTTTATTCAGGTTATTTCACTGCAATCTTTTGCACTGGAGCCAGCATCATCTTTAGTCACAGCAGCCTGCCAACACCGTGTGCTGTACCGCAATCGTGATGTTCTGTTCCTGCAATGCAATTATGAAGATCTTCAGAAAATAGATCTCAATTTGCTGATGCCAGCCATTCATCGCTCACATCAATGGTATAAGACACGCCTCAGCAGCGGCATCTAAACCAGCAGACTGCCTTTAGATAATCAGCGGCTCATACTCAAGCTGAATGCCAAACTCTCGATTGACGTCGCGTGCAATAGCTTGTGCCAAAGCCATCACTTCTTCACCACTCGCACCAGTCCGATTCACCAAGACCAGGGCTTGTCGATCATGAACGCAGGCATTGCCGAGGCAGCGACCTTTCCAACCCAAACGATCAATCAACCAAGCAGCGGCCAGTTTGAAGCGGCCATGCTCTCCAGGATAGAACACAACATCAGGAAAGCGTTCGCGCAACCGTAAAAAATGCTCTGGTGAGATTTGCGGATTCTTGAAAAAGCTGCCTACATTGGGCAATACAGTAGGATCAGGCAAACGCGCACGGCGAATAGCGCACACCGCTTCCTTCACCATCTGTGGGTCAACAGCTTTTTGCTCTAGGGCGGTAGCATGATGTTGCTGTAGATATTCGCGCAGCGTTGCATATTCGGCCTGAACCTCTGGCGCGACCGGAAGCCGAAACAATACCGATGTAATGATGACTTTATCCGCCAATGCCACCTTGAATACACTGTGACGATAAGCAAAGTCACACGCCATATTGTCCAACTCAAACCGCTCACCAGACTCAATAAAAACACCGCGCACACTGGCGACAAAACGCGCCACTTCTACGCCATAAGCGCCTATATTTTGCACAGGGGCGGCACCGACCGTTCCGGGAATTAACGCCAGATTTTCCAATCCATACCAGCCTTCCGAGAGCGAACGCTCCACCCACGTGTGCCAACGCAATCCTGCGCCAACCCGCACGTACACTGCAGCATCATCTTGCTGCTCGACGCACACAGATTCATCGCGTATGCGAATCACCAGGCCCGAATAGTCCTGCGTTAAAACAATATTACTGCCCTCACCCAAAGGCAGTACCGGCAGTTGTTTTTCACGCGCCAGCGCCAGCGCGGCTTGCAACTCATCGACATTGCTGGCTTCACAAAAAAACGCCGCCCGTGCATGCAAGGCCAGTGTGTTATAGGGCTGTAAATCCACTTGCTCTCGCAGCATGGTGTTATACCTTGATGCGCGTATCGACAATGTGACGCAACAGCCCTGCCGCTGCATCTTCTACCAAATCCAACACCAATTCGAAACCTTCAGCGCTGTCATTGTAAGGGTCAGGCACTTGCGTGTACTGATTCTGCTTGCTGAAATCCAGAAACAAACCCAAATGCCCAGCAAAATCTTTTGGTTGAATGGCGCGCAAATTACTCAAGTTAATTCGATCCATCGGCAAAATCAGATCAAAGACCTGGAAATCATCTTTGGTGACTTGTCGTGCACGTTGTGGCGTCAGGTCATACCCACGACTAGCCGCAGCGCGAATACTGCGCGGATCAGGCGAACTTCCCACATGAAAAGCAGCTGTCGCAGCAGAATCTACCAAAACTTTATCTGCCAACCCTGCTTCTTGTACGCGCTTTTCAAACACGCCATGCGCTGTCGGTGAACGACAAATATTGCCCAAACAAACAAAGAGTACTCGCGTTTGCATAATCGGTTTCTCAATGGGCGGCTAGATACCGACGCACAGCATCTAAATCATGTTGCGTATCGACACCCGCTGGGATTTTCACAGCAGCTTCTTCCATCTGGATTACCGCACCATGATGCAAGGCGCGCAACTGCTCCAACTTTTCCATGTTTTCCAGAACACTGGGCTCCCACGCCACATAATTGTGTAAAAAACGTGTGCGATAGGCATACAAACCAATATGGCGATAACCCCATATAGTCGAACCATCCAACTGCACAAAAGGCTCTCCTTCACGCGGCCACGGCACAGGAGCACGACTAAAATACAAAGCCCGCATGGCGGCATTGCACACCACTTTGACGACATTGGGATCACGAAACACCGCTTCATCCTGAATGACTTCACACAAGCTGGCCATGTCGGCTTCAGGCTGCAACAACAATAAATCTGCCACTTGATTGATGACCATCGGTGGAATCAATGGCTCATCTCCTTGCACATTGACCACCACCAAATCATCTCGCCACCGGCGTTGCGCTGCCACTTCCTGCAAACGATCAGTTCCCGAGGGATGATCATGGCGAGTCAGCGCCACCTCTGCACCAAATTGCTGTGCAACGTCTGCAATGCGCTGGTCGTCCGTGGCTATCACCACCTCTTGCGCAGCACTCTGTACGGCGCGCTGCCACACATGCTGAATCATGGGCAGACCGGCGATATCCAACAAAGGCTTGCCTGGCAAGCGCGTCGAAGCAAAGCGTGCTGGAATAACAACAACAAAACTCATGCATTTTCTCCAGAGGCGTAAAACGTCAAGCCGACTGTATTTTTGCTAACACGGCGTCAATCCAAACATCAGGAACTGGCATACTCACCCGCAAAGCGTAACAATGCGGCGCAGCAAAACCCGTACATTTCACTGCATCTTTCTCCGTCATCACCACGGGCAAATCATCGCCAAACTGCAAATCATTGGCAGAAAAAATATGGTGATCCGGAAATGGATGTTCGACAACGTGATAACCCAACTGACGCAAGGTATTAAAAAAACGTGGTGGGTTACCAATGCCGGCCAGTGCATGCACCTCACCTTTGGGCACACTATCCAATGTTTGCTTTCTGCCATCGATCACTGAAACCCAACACTCTGGCTGTAATGCAGTAACCAACGGCGTTATCGCCAACTGTTGCAGTGAACCTTCCAACAAGGCATCTGTCTGCTCACCATTTATCACTACTGCATCAACAGTGCGCAAACGTGCTGCCGACTCACGCAATGGCCCCGCCGGTAAACAAAAGCCATTTCCCATACCGCGAGCGGCATCCAATACTGCAATTTCAAACTGACGCGGCAAGGCATAATGCTGCAAGCCGTCATCAGACAAAATAACATCAACCGCTGTTTGTTGAAGCAGGAAACGTGCAGCCGCTACACGATCGGCCCCTATCACCACAGGGCAGTGCGTGAGCTGCGCCAGCAGCAAAGGTTCATCACCCACGCAAGCCGCATCATCCAATGCGCTAACCATTCTTGGAGAACCTGTGTGCGATCCGCCATAACCGCGACTGATAATACCCACTCGAATACCGCGCCGGGTAAATGCCGTTGCTATCGCATGCAGTAGCGGTGTTTTTCCTGTGCCTCCCACACTGAGATTGCCGACCACAACAACCGGGACAGGCAATGTTGTTTGCCGAGCCAACAAGATTTTTTTTCGCAATCCTGCCAGCACTTGAAATACGAAGGAGAACGGCCACAACAAGCCGCGCAATAATCCCAGTAATAGCCAAGAGCCGACAGTATCGGGGCGAGCATACCAAAGCTGCTCAAAACTACTGTGCAGCGTTTTCATCGCGCCGTGTGGTTATGCTCAAGCGAGAAAATCCAAGTTGCCCCGCTACATCCATGGCAGTTACAACCGATTGATGCGTGGCTTTGGCGTCAGCAGAAAGAATCATCGGGATATCGGTGCGATCACCGACCGCTTCGCTCAATCCTTTGCGCAAAGTGTCTGGCTTGTTATCTACCAATGGCCGCCCGTTGACAGAAAATCCACCATTCTCATGCACAGCCAATTCAACCGTGTCTGGTTGTCGCTGTTGGCCGGAAGGGTCTTCTGCCGTTGGCAAATCCAGCTTCAGCTCGGCGTTGTGCGTGAAGCGGCTCGACACCATGAAAAAAATCAGCAACACCAACAGGATGTCGATAAACGGCACGACATTGATGTAATCGTCCTGTCTGTTTCGTTTGCGTAATTTCACAGCGATGTCACTTCTCTGCTGCGGCTTTGTCGCTTTTAACCTTGCGATCCGAATGCAAGGCATCGACTAACTTCATGGCATCTTGCTGAATACTGATCATGAAGCCATCGAC
>CAZZNL010000065.1:0-8000 GCA_964655625.1 uncultured Pseudomonadales bacterium | reverse complement strand
CCATCAATGCCCGCGGCCGGTGAGGGATTTCACCATGTCGTCCACCACTTTTTTAGCATCGCCAAAAATCATCATGGTTTTGTCCAAGTAAAACAAATCGTTGTCCAAACCGGCGTAGCCCACGGCCATGGAGCGCTTGATGACCATCACCGTGCGCGCACGGTTGGCCTCCAGAATGGGCATGCCGAAAATGGGTGAAGACGGATCGGTTTTTGCCGCAGGGTTGACCACGTCATTAGCGCCGATAACCAGCACCACATCGGTAGTGGCAAAATCACTGTTGATTTCATCCATTTCTTTCACGTCTTCGTAAGGCACATCCGCTTCTGCCAACAAGACATTCATGTGCCCAGGCATACGGCCCGCCACTGGGTGAATGGCATAGCGCACGGTTACGCCTTTTTCTTTCAACGCTTCCGCCAATTCTTTTACTGCATTTTGTGCGCGCGCTTGCGCCATGCCATAACCGGGAACAATCACCACCGAGTCCGCATTACCCATCAAGAATGCCGCATCATCTGGCGAGCCGGATTTGTAGTTTTTCTCTTTTTGCTCACCTTCTGCAGCACCGGCTGCCGCAGCACCAAAACCGCCAAACAACACGTTGAACAACGAACGGTTCATGGCGCGGCACATGATGTAAGACAGAATCGCACCCGATGAACCCACCAGTGAACCCGCGATAATCAACATGGAATTGCTCAGCGTGAAACCGATACCAGCTGCTGCCCAACCTGAAAATGAGTTAAGCAAAGACACCACCACCGGCATATCACCGCCACCGATGGGCGCAATCCAGAAATAGCCAAGAATCACAGCCGTAATGGTCATAACCCAGAAGCTGGTCATGCTCTCTGTAATAAAGTAGTGCACGCCCGAAGCCAGCATGAGCAGCGCCAACAGCGCCTGCACCACTTTTACCCAGCTACCGTGCAGTGATTTTGCCCATTTTTTTGCCGCCAGCTTTCCGAAAGCAAAAACGGATGCGCTAAATGTAATAGCGCCGATAAAACAGCCAACAAACAATTCAAAACGATGTACCGCATCGTGCTGCATACCGGCATGCAAAGCCGCTGCAATCGCAATCAACACTGCCGCCAAACCCACCAGTGAGTGCATCAATGCCACGGTTTCGGGCATTTGTGTCATCGGCACGGTGCGGGCGCGATAAATGCCGATAGCAGCACCGGCCACCATCGCCGCCACAATCAAACCAAAATGTGGATTGGGCGCGATGAAAAATGTAGCAACAACTGCCAGCGCCATGCCGATCATGCCGTAGCGATTGCCCATGATGGCAGAGGCGGGCGATGACAAACCGCGCAGCGTTAAAATAAAAAGAATCGCACCAATCAGGTACGCCCAGTTTGCGTATTGAGCAATAGTTTCCATGATCGCGACCCCTTATTTCTTTTTCTTGCGGAACATATCGAGCATACGTCCCGTTACTGCAAAACCACCGAAGATATTGATGCTGGCCAAGAACACCGCCACGGCACCCAACACGCTAGTAGGTGTTATGCCCTGCAACGCACCTTGTGCATCAGGAATGTAAACCGCTTGCAACATCGCGCCGACGATAATGATGGATGACAGCGCATTGGTTACTGCCATCAACGGTGTGTGCAATGCGGGCGTTACGCCCCAAACCACGTAATAGCCGACAAAAATTGCCAGCACGAAAATGGTGATGATTTCCATGATGAGTCTCCGTGCAGAATTAGTTAGGCTTTTTGTAGATGACTTGACCGCCATCGACAATGATGGTCGGTTTTACCATTTCATCTTCACGATTGAGTTTGAGCGACTTGCTTTCCTTATCGTGTTGCGGCTCTAAAAAATTCACCATATTGCGCGCATACAAGGCGGATGTTTCTGCAGCCACCAATGCAGGAATATTGGTTTCGCCAATAATTTTTACGCCGTTGGCTGTTGTGGCAGTTTTGCCCGGCTCAGAACCTTCGACATTGCCGCCGGTGCCTACTGCCATGTCCACAATCACCGAACCCGGTTTCATTTTGGCAACGGTTTCTGCTTTCACCAACACTGGCGCTTTGCGACCGGGAATTTGTGCCGTGGTGATGACGATATCGGCATTCGCTACCGCTTTATCAACAATGACCGCCTGGTCGCGCACATACTCAGGCGATGGCACCCACGCGTAACCGCCTGTGCCCAAAGCCTTGGCTTTTTCTTCTTCGCTCATCGGCACGTCTAACCATTTGCCGCCGAGCGATTCCACTTGTTCTTTGGCGGCTGGGCGCATATCAGAGGCTTCCACCACTGCGCCGAGACGCTTGGCCGTTGCGATAGCCTGCAAGCCGGCAACGCCCACACCCAACACCACCACGCGCGCCGGTTTTACCGTGCCCGCTGCAGTCATCAACATCGGGAACATGCGCTGATATTCGTTGGCCGCCATCAACACCGCTTTGTAACCGGCGACGTTGGCTTGCGAAGAGAGAATGTCAGAACTCTGCGCGCGCGTGATACGCGGAATCAATTCCATCGCCACACAAGTCAAACCTTTCGCGGCGTAGGTGTCGAGATTGTCATTGGCGTGCGGGGCAAACGCGGCGAGCACAATCGCGCCGGATTTCATCATGCCCGCTTCTTCTGCCGTGGGTGCGACCACTTTCAACACGATATCGGCATCTTTCAGCGCATCGGGCGCTGACGTGGCGATGCTGGCACCGGCTGCGGTGTAGTGCTCGTCGGGGCAGCTGGATGACACGCCTGCGCCACTCTGTACCACCACCTCATAACCGAGCGAAACAAATTTTTTCGCGGTCTCCGCTGTCACGGCTACGCGGCTTTCACCGGCGGCCGTTTCTTTGATAACGCCAATCCGCATCGGGGTTCTCCTTGGATGCCACTGTTGGGAAGCGGGCGAGAATACACAAAAACCCTCAACAGCTCCATCCAAAACCCCTGTTTTTACGGCAAAACCCGTTGCGCTAACTACCTGTATTTTGTAGATTTTTTACACGTGATGTGAGTGTGGCGGCACCGGTGGCGCGCGGTGAATCTCTCCGCCGCGGGCGAGATATGCGCGAATATCTTCCTCGAGCTGTTCGCGCATCCGGCTGCGCGAGCTGACCGAGCGCGTTTCCGCTGCGTCATCGCGGCGCGACGGCATCTCGGCAAAATCCACCACCACAATTTCATCCATCACATCATCCACGGCCACATCTTCCATCGCGGCGCGGTCCACTTGCTCGGTATCGTCACTTCTGTACGCCCTGCCCATGATGGCAACCCTCGTAGAGAAACACGTTTTGCGTGATTTACCTTTGATCACCCGAGCGCCGACATCAATATCAAAATCAACAATAGCGACACTCTCACCTCTGTTATATATCCAGACCAGCAAAAGAAAAGTCGCAAACCGGCAGGCGCAGACAATCGGGCGAAAAATTTACTCAGGCGGTCATCGCCCCTATGATTGCCGCTCTCTTCGAGCTCTTTGCGACACCGGTATGCCCTATCAGCAAATTCTCTACAGTGTGGACGAGCGCATCGCCACCATCACGCTCAACCGCCCTGAGGTGCTCAACGCTTATACGCCCGATATGGGCGACGAAATCGTGGCGGCTTTTCGGGCAGCAGAGCGAGACCCCGATGTGCGCGCCGTGATTTTGACAGGGGCGGGCGAGCGCGGCTTCTGCGCCGGCGCTGACCGCATTTATCTGCAGCGGCCTATCCCGGCAGGCACACGCCTGATCGGCGACGAGGAGCTGATTCGCTCTTTCCCGCTGGAATTGGCACTGTTTCCCAAGCCGACTATCGCCGCCCTGAACGGCCACGCCGTTGGTATCGGCATGACCATGATTCTGCCGGTCGATATGCGCGTTGCCGCCGATCACGCCAAGCTGTCGCTCAATTTTGCCAAGCTGGGCATAATGCCAGGATTGGGGAGCACTCACTTACTTCCCAAGATTGTCGGCATGGCCAAGGCACAGGAATTGATGATGACGGCCAAAACCCTGACCGCCAAGGAGGCCGGTGAGATCGGCCTGGTCAACCATGTCGTCCCCGCCGACAAGCTGATGGCCAAGGCGCGCGAACTGGCCCTGCAATGCGCCGAGTGCAACCCTGCGACGCTCAAATTTGCCAAACGCGCCCTGCATTACGGCGCCGCCGTGTCGCTCGAAGAGGCGATGCGCAACGAACAGGCCTCGGTGCCGCAGCTGCGCGCAGAGCAGGCGCAAGGCTGAGCCAGCCCGCGCTCTGCTCTTGCGCTCCGCCTGAACAGCCCCCATATCCAGCAATACCCGCTACAATTCTCCCCCTTCGCATTTCCCCCGCCCAGAGACGACCATGCAAGACGTTTCCCTCGACGATAAATACACCCTCGAATCCGGCCGCATTTTTATCACCGGCTCACAAGCCCTGGTGCGTCTGCCCATTATTCAGCGCCACCGCGACCTCGCCGCCGGGCTCAACACCGCCGGCTTTATTTCCGGTTATCGCGGCAGTCCGCTGGGTATTTATGACTTGCAATTGTGGAATGCCAAAAAACATTTGGAAGCCAACCACATTCATTTTGAACCCGGTGTGAATGAAGATTTGGCCGCCACCTCCGTGTGGGGTTCACAACAAGTTAATTTGATTGAGGGCGCTAAATACGACGGCGTTTTCGGTATTTGGTACGGCAAAGGCCCCGGTGTCGATCGCTCGGGTGATGCCATCAAACACGGTTCTTATTCCGGCGCATCGCAACACGGCGGCGTGTTGTGCTTGGCGGGCGACGATCACGGTGCAAAATCATCCACAATCGCGCACCAATCCGAACATGCGTTTTTGCATTTTTCTATGCCGGTACTGAACCCTGCAACCGTACAAGATTATCTCGATTTCGGTCTCTACGGTTTTGCCATGTCGCGCTATTCCGGTTGCTGGATTGGCTTCATCTGCGTGACTGACACAGTGGAATCATCGGCATCGGTTTACGTCGATCCGCTACGCGTGCAAATCAAACTGCCTGAAGATTTTGTCGTTGAACCCGGCTCTTTGAGCAGCGCATTTGGTGTGATGCCTTTAATGGCAGAAAAACGCCAATTCCAACAGCGCCTGCTCGCGGCACAAGCCTTTGCGCGCGCCAATAAACTCGACAAAGTGGTGATGGGCGGCAACAACAAAAAACTGGGCATCGTCACCACCGGCAAAGCCTATCTCGATGTGCGCGACGCCTTGGAAGAACTGGGCGTCGATGAAGCGCGCGCCGAACAACTCGGTATTGCCATTTACAAAGTGGCGATGACCTGGCCGCTGGAGCCGCAGGGCTTGCGCGAATTTGCCGACGGCTGCGATGAACTGTTGATCATCGAAGAAAAACGCGCATTCATGGAAGATCAAATTGCCAAAATTTTGTTCAATCTTCCTGCAGATAAACGCCCGTTGCTGGTGGGAAAAAACGATGAAAACGGCGCACCATTAGTTCCGTCAGAAGGCGAGCTGGACGCCGCAACCGTGGCAAAAATTATCGGCGAACGCCTGCTCAAGCGCGTGGCGGATAACGCCATTGAAAATTATTTAAAGCCCAATGCTTGTGGCGTGATTGCAGCCAGCAGCGCTACCAATTTGATTCGTCTACCCAGCTTCTGTTCTGGCTGCCCGCACAACACCTCAACCAATGTGCCTGAAGGCTCGATCGCGATGGGCGGTATCGGCTGTCACGGCATGGCGGTGTGGTTGCCCGAGCGCAAAACCAAATCGCTGTTCCAAATGGGCGGCGAGGGCGCGCCGTGGATCGGTCAAGCGCCATTCACCAACACCAATCACATTTTTCAAAACCTCGGCGACGGCACCTATTTCCACTCCGGTCTGCTCGCCATACGCGCGACCGTAGCCGCCAAAGTCAACATCACCTTCAAGATTCTTTTGAACGGCGCCATCGCCATGACGGGCGGTCAGCCGATAGAAGGCTCGCATCTCGAAGGCGAAATCACCGCTCCCGAAGTGGCGCATCAAGTCACGTCAGAGGGCGCGAAAAAAGTCGTGATCGTTTCAGACGATATTGAGAAACACGATCGCAGCAAATTCCCGCCGCACACCGAATTTTATCACCGCGATCTGCTCGACCAGGTGCAGCGCGAGCTGCGCGAGATCGCCGGTACCACGGTCATTATTTACGACCAAACCTGTGCCACGGAAAAACGCCGTCTGCGCAAGCGCGGCAAATTTCCCGATCCTGACAAGCGCATCTTCATCAATGAATTGGTGTGTGAAGGCTGTGGCGATTGCTCCGTGCAATCCAACTGTATCGCCATTGAACCGATCGAAACCGATTTTGGTCGCAAGCGCCGCATCAACCAATCATCGTGCAACAAGGATTACTCCTGTCCGAAAGGCATGTGCCCGAGCTTTGTCACCGTGCATCGCGGGCAGCCGCGCAAGATGAAAAAAGGCTCTGCCACGGCACAGATGGAAGCGGAGTTGTTTGCAAACATTCCGCAGCCGACACTGCCCGATCTGTCACAACCCGTGAATGTGTTGGTCACTGGTATCGGCGGCACAGGCGTGGTCACTATCGGCGCACTGCTGGGCATGGCCTCACACCTGGAAGGCAAGGGCGTGTCCTGTCTCGATGTGGTGGGTTTGTCGCAAAAGAACGGCCCTGTTACCAGCCACATTCGTATCGGCAAAACGCCGGATGATTTGCACGCCGTGCGCATCGCCACCCAGCGTGCAGATTTGATTCTCGGTTGCGACATCGTCGTCACTGCCGGCATGGAAGCGGTGAGCAAAATTCAAAAAGGGCGCACCAATTTGGTGGTCAACAGTTTTGTCGCGCCCACCAGTGAGTTTGCATCGAATCCAAACCTGGATTTGTCCAGCTCGACGATGGAAAAAGCTCTGCAAAACAACGCGGGCGTAGAGCACACGTTTGTAATTCCCGCTGCACAGCTCGCCACCGCGCTGTTCGGCGATGCCATCGCTTCAAACCTGTTCCAAGTAGGTTACGCCTGGCAGAAAGGCTTCATCCCGCTGTCACTGGACGCCATTATGAAAGCCATCGAAATGAATGGCGTTTCGGTGGAAATGAACAAGCGCACGTTCCAATGGGGGCGCATGGCAGCTCACGATATGGAAAAAGTGCTGGAAGCGGCGCGCCCACAGATGATGAGCGAGCTCACTGTTCAACCCAAAACATTGCCTGAACTGATTGCTCACCGCATGGCGCACCTCACCGGCTACCAGAACGTCGCGCTGGCAGAAAAATACAAGGCATTAGTCGACAAAGTCACCGCCGTTGAGCAGCAAAAATTTGGCAGTGACGAACTGGCCAAAGCGGTCGCCACCTACTATTCCAAACTGCTCTCTTACAAAGACGAGTACGAAGTCGCACGCTTGTATACCAGCGGTGAGTTTCGCAAAAATCTGGAAAAGCAGTTTGAGGGCGACTTTGAGCTGGAAGTGCATTTGGCGCCACCTCTGCTGTCCAAGCGCGATGCCCGCACTGGCCGCTACGCGAAGAAAACCTTCAACGAAGGCATGTTCAAGGCGTTTGAAATTCTGGCGAAATTCAAGTTCTTGCGCGGCACAGCTTTCGACATCTTCGGCTATTTCCCGCACCGCAAAATGGAACGCGAGCTGATCACGCACTACGAGCAGCTCATCAACGATGTGTTGTTGCCTAATCTGAATACCGACAACTTCGCCACAGCGGTCAAAATTGCCAAGTTGCCGGAGGAAATTCGCGGTTACGATGTGGTGAAAGATGCACATGTGGAGCGTGTGCGCGTAAAAGAGCAACAATTGCTGGCTGAGTTCCGCAACCCACCGCTGGCACGAGACGCAGCCGCGCCGCTGGCCAACGCCAGTTAAGCATTGCATCTCAACTGTTCGACACGAGCCGGAGGGTATTGCGCCTTCCGGCTTTTTTATGTGTTGCGTTTACTTGCCGATACAGAAACTGCCAAAAATTTTTCCCAGCAACTCGTCATTGCTGATCTGGCCGCTGATCTCGCCGAGATATTGTTGCGCCAGCTTGAGAT
>CAZZNL010000064.1:1198-8055 GCA_964655625.1 uncultured Pseudomonadales bacterium | reverse complement strand
TCAATACAGTGGGCGACGTGCCGACGTGTATGAGCTATTACGACAATGTGCGCGTGCCGCTGTCCAATGTGGTAGGCAAGCTCAATCGCGGTTGGAACCTGATCACTTCACAGCTGAACCACGAGCGTGTGGGCTTGGCGGCCATCGGTGTGTGGACACAGCGCGATTTTCAGTTCTTTCTCGACTGGACGCGCGAAGAACAGGCCAACGGCAATCGTGTGATCGACGAGCCTTGGGTGCAGTCCAATATCGCTGAATGCTATGCGCGCTTGAAAGCCATGCGTATCGTCAACGCTCGTATGATGTGGCAGTTGAGCAAGGGAGCGCCGGATCCTGCCTACGCCTCTGCCATGAAGGTATATGTGACAGAAACTTCCATAGAGTGTTATCGCCTGATGCTGGACGTAGTGGGTGCTGCCGGTCTGATACGCCGCCGCCAGTCACACACCGTGGTGGAAGGACGTTTGGAGGAAGGCTTCCGCAAGTGCCAGACCATGACCTTTGGTGGCGGGGTAAACGAAGTGCAGCGCGAGCTGATTGCCATGTTTGGCTTGAAGATGTCGCGCGCTGCCAGAGGCTGAGTACTCGCCACTGGCAACAAACGAGGCGCCTGCGAGGCGCCTTTTTTATGGCTGGCACGCAGGCCAACCCATCAGGGGTGCAGTGTATAATCGCCCGCTAATTAACTTTTTCGCAGTGATTCCGGTTTCCGATGAAAAGCACGCAGATTCGCCAGACATTTTTGGATTTTTTTGCCAGCAAAGGGCATGCCGTGGTAGCCAGTAGCTCATTGGTGCCGCAAGACGATCCGACCCTGCTGTTTACCAATGCAGGCATGAACCAATTCAAAGATTGTTTTTTGGGATTGGAAAAACGTGAATACACCCGCGCTGTCACTTCGCAAAAATGCGTGCGCGCAGGCGGTAAGCACAATGATCTGGAAAACGTTGGCTATACCGCAAGACACCACACATTCTTCGAGATGCTGGGAAATTTCAGCTTTGGCGATTATTTCAAGCGCGATGCCATTCAGTACGCGTGGGAGTTTCTCACTGCACCGCAGTGGTTGAATATCCCAGCAGAAAAATTGTGGGTCACCATTTATGCCACCGATGACGAGGCTTTTGATATTTGGCACAACACCATAGGTTTGGCGGCGGAGCGCATTATTCGCATCGGCGACAACAAGGGCGCGCCGTATGCTTCCGATAATTTCTGGTCTATGGGTGATACAGGGCCGTGCGGGCCTTGCACGGAAATTTTTTACGATCACGGTGCGCACATTCCCGGTGGTTTACCCGGTACACCGGAAGAAGATGGCGATCGTTATATCGAAATATGGAATAACGTATTCATGCAGTTCAATCGCACGGCTGATGGTGTATTGCACCCACTGCCTGCACCCAGTGTCGATACCGGTATGGGGTTGGAACGTATTTCTGCAGTGATGCAGCATGTGCATGCCAACTACGAAATTGACTTGTTTCAAACCTTGCTGGCTGCTGCTGCCGAAGCGGTGGGCTGCAAAAATGAACAGCAAGCCTCATTGAATGTGCTGGCTGACCATATTCGTTCGTGCAGCTTTTTGATCGCTGATGGCGTTGTACCTTCCAATGAAGGGCGCGGCTATGTGTTGCGGCGTATCATTCGCCGCGCTGTGCGCCATGGCAATAAGCTGGGTGCACAAGATGTATTTTTTTACCGGATTGTGGCGGCCTTGGTACAGGAAATGGGCGATGCTTATCCTGAGCTTAAAAAACAGCAAGCACACATCGAAAAAACACTGCGCACCGAGGAAGAGCAGTTTGCACGCACGCTGGAACACGGCTTAAAAATTCTGGAAGCAGACTTGGTTGCGCTGCAAGGCAGCGTGATTCCAGGCGAGCTGGTGTTCAAGCTGTATGACACCTATGGCTTTCCGATGGATCTCACGGCAGATATCGCTCGCGAACGACAGCTCACTGTTGATGAAATGGGATTTGAAGTCGAGATGGAAAAGCAGCGTGCCCGGGCGCGGGCGGCTGGTCATTTTGAATTTGATTACAGCGCGATACCGAAGCTGCATGAAGAAACACACTTTACCGGTTATAGCTCAGTCAAAGGCAAAGGTGAAATTGTTGCTCTCTATCACGGCGGTGAAATGGTTGATGCACTCAGCACGGGTGAGAAAGGTGTTGTGGTGTTGGATAGCACGCCGTTTTATGCCGAGTCTGGCGGCCAAGTGGGCGATACGGGTATTTTGTATTCCCAGTTTGTGCATGTGGATGTGTTGAATACCACCAAGAGCGGAAACGCTGTGCTCCATCATGTGGAAGTGGCCAGTGGTTACATTAAGACGGGTGATACCTTGTATGCCAATGTGGCGGCAGATAATCGTCAAGCCACTGCGCTTAATCACTCCGCTACACACTTGCTACACGCAGCACTGCGCAAAGTGCTGGGCACACATGTGCAGCAAAAAGGCTCATTGGTAGACAGTCAGCGTTTGCGTTTCGATTTTTCACACCCTGAAGCGGTCAGTGATGAACAGCTGCAACAAATAGAAAAGCTGGTGAATGATGAAATTCGTCGCAATACCGCTATTGAAACCACATTGGGCGATATGGAAACAGCCAAAGCCAAGGGTGCAATGATGCTGTTTGGCGAAAAATACGGCGACACAGTGCGTATTCTCAGCATGGGAGAAAATTTTTCTGAAGGCCACAACTTTTCGGTGGAGTTGTGTGGTGGTACGCATGCGAATCGCACGGGTGATATCGGCTTGTTGCGCATTGTTTCTGAAGCAGGTGTTGCCTCTGGTGTGCGCAGGATTGAAGCGGTGACAGGTAAGGCGGCGCTGTCGCGTTTTGATGAATTGGAAGTCGAACTGGACGGTGCTTGTGCGTTGCTAAAAACCAATCGCGCGGGCTTTGCTGGGAAACTGCAAACCTTGGTCGATAGCAATCGCCAGTTAGAGAAGCAATTGGCGCAATTAAAAATGAAATTGGCCAGCGGCGGCGGTGCAGATCTCAGTGCACAAGCTAAAGTGATCAACGGTGTGAATGTATTGGCGGCACAAATTGACGGTGCGGATGTCAATGCATTGCGTGTGAGTTTGGATCAGCTCAAAGACAAACTGAAATCGGCAGTCATTGTGTTGGCGTCAACAGAAGAAGGTAAGGCAACGTTGATTGCTGGCGTCACTGCAGATTTGGTGTCACGTTTCAAAGCCGGGGACTTGATTCGCGATTTGGCGCCGCTGGTCGGTGGCAAAGGCGGTGGTCGTGCTGATATGGCACAAGGTGGCGGTGCGGATGTTGCCGGCGTTCCGAATGCACTGGCCGCAGTAGAGAGCTGGGTCAACCAGCGCTGATTATGGCAAAACCTGCGACCAAAACCGCTGTGCGTCAGCAACGCGAACTGCCTTTAGCGGCTTCTGTACGCACACCTGCCGCCAGCAGCACGGTTCCTTCGCGCGTCAATTTAGCGTTAGCACGCGGCGTGCGTGAAGTGGGGCTGTTGTTGCTGGCCTGCTTTGTGATTTTTATTTTTGCCGCGTTACTGACGTACAGCAGTGCGGATCCCGGCTGGTCCAGCACGGCATCCCTGGTGGGATTTGAAGGGCATATCCAGAATTTGGGTGGATACTTTGGTGCGTGGTTGTCAGATATTTTATTTTCTCTGTTTGGCCGTTTGGCGTATCTGTTCCCGCTTTTATTGACGGTGTACAGCGCTTTGCGTTTGCGAAAACGCTATCGCCTGGAGCCGTTAGATCCCACCATGCTGGCATTGCGCTGCATCGGTTTGGTATTGGTGATGATCGCCGGCACCGGCATCTCAACGTTGCAATGGCCGACAATAAGCGGCAGTGAATTGCCTTTTTCTAGCGGTGGTTTGATTGGGCAGGCAGTGGCGCAAGCGAGCGAACACATGTTGGGTTTGCTCGGTGCAACGCTGCTGTTGCTGGCAGTATTTTTGTTTGGCTTGACTATATTTACCGATTTGTCCTGGTTGTGGTTGATGGATGAAACCGGACGTTTGACCTTGGCGCTGTTTGGCTGGTCGCGTCGCTCGATGGTGGATGCACAAATTCACCGTGAAGAAAAACGCAGCGGTGAAGACGCGCGGGAAGAGCGGCAACGCACAATGGATGCACACCGTTTGCGTGTGGAACAGCGGCGCACGCCCGTGCCGGTTATTGTCGAGCCCACACCTGCGGTAATGGAAAAAGCACAGCCCAGCAAACGCGTGGTAAAAGAAAAACAAACCAAATTATTCGCGGATGAAAAGCCAGTGGCGGGTGAGTTGCCGGCGCTGGCTTTGCTGGAACGCGCAAAAGCCAATGACAAGCGCGGCTATTCGCAGGAATCGCTGGAGGCGATGTCGAAGCTGTTGGAAATCAAATTGCTGGATTTTGGTGTTACTGCTGAAGTGATGTCGGTATTGCCGGGGCCAGTGATCACGCGCTTTGAAATTCAACCGGCAGCAGGGGTAAAAGCCAGCCGCATTTCGGGTTTGGCAAAAGATCTCGCGCGTTCACTGGCGGTGGTCAGTGTGCGCGTGGTGGAAGTGATTCCGGGAAAATCTTACGTTGGTATCGAAGTGCCCAATGAGCAGCGTGAGATGGTGCGCTTGGGTGATGTTTTGGCCTCCAATGCGTATGACGAAGCAAAAAGTCCACTGACATTCGCTTTGGGGCATGACATCGCCGGCACGCCTGTTATGGCAGATTTGGCAAAAATGCCGCACTTGTTAGTGGCCGGTACAACGGGTTCAGGTAAATCCGTTGGCGTGAATACCATGCTGATGAGTTTGTTGTTCAAGTCTGGCCCTGACGATGTGCGACTGATTTTGGTTGACCCGAAAATGTTGGAATTGTCTGTGTATGAAGGCATTCCACATCTGCTGACGCCGGTAGTAACCGATATGAAAGAGGCAGCCAATGCTTTGCGTTGGTCGGTGGGGGAAATGGAGCGTCGCTATAAATTGATGGCGGCACTGGGTGTGCGCAATCTGGCGGGGTACAACAAAAAAGTATTGGATGCCAAAGCGGCGGGGCAGGCAATGGTCGATCCGACATGGCGACCCGATCCGATGGCGTTTGAGCCTGTCGATCAGCAGACGGCACCGATGCTAGATAAATTGCCCTACATTGTTATCGTCATCGATGAATTTGCCGACATGATGATGATTGTAGGCAAAAAAGTTGAGCAGTTGATTGCGCGTATCGCACAGAAAGCGCGCGCAGCGGGAATACACTTGGTTTTGGCGACACAGCGCCCATCGGTTGATGTGATTACGGGTTTGATCAAGGCGAATATTCCTACACGCATTGCATTTCAAGTGTCATCAAAAATTGATTCGCGCACCATTATTGACCAAGGTGGCGCGGAGCAATTATTGGGTCACGGTGATATGTTGTATTTGCCGCCGGGCAGCCCTATCCCTGTGCGTGTGCATGGTGCTTTTGTCGATGATCACGAAGTGCATGCGGTGGTGGAAGATTGGAAGCTTCGCGGTGAGCCTGATTACTTGGATGAAATTATGCAGGAGCAGACCGGAGTGTTTGTGCCGGGCTTTTCCTCAAGCAGTGAAGAGGGTGGTGACAACGGCGATCCGGAAGGTGATGTGTTGTATGACAAAGCGGTGGCTTTTGTGTTGGAAACACGCAAAGCGTCTATCTCTGCTGTGCAACGCAAATTTCAGATCGGCTACAACCGCGCAGCGCGCTTGGTTGAGGCGATGGAAGCCGCCGGTGTGGTCAGTGCTATGAACAGCAATGGCAGTAGAGAAGTATTAGCGCCCGGCGGACATCATTGAGTCCATGAAACAATCATTGAGAAAAATTGAGGCTTTATGAAGAAACAGATCAGCACGGTTTTTTCTCTGTGGCTATTGTGCAGCACATCATGGGTCTACGCCGATGCCGTGCAAGAGCTACTGACCATTCTGGAACCAGTAAAAGGTATCAGCGCAGCATTTACACAAGATACCTATGACAATAAAGGCGTGGTGCAGCAACATAACGAGGGCGAATTGAAAGCGGAAGAGCCCAATCATTTTTACTGGAAAACGGTAGATCCGTTTCCACAAGAAATTATTACTGATGGTAAAACTCTGTGGGTATATGACCCGGATTTGCAGCAAGTGGTGGTTAAGCCTTTTGAAGAGAACTACAGCAAGACACCAGCCATGCTGTTTGCAGGGAATGCGGTGGCAATCAGCCAGCAATTTAAGGTGGAAAAGATCGAAGGTGTTGCCCAAGGGTTTCGTTTGTTGCCCAAGCAACAGCAAAAAGATTTGTTTCAATCGCTGGATTTGGTGTTTGAGGGCAAGCAGCCGGTGAGTATGACGATTCTGGATGCCATGCAACAGAAAACCATCATTCATTTTCGCGCCGTTAAAATGAACCCTTCAACACCGGAAGCGCAATTTCGTTTTGATCCACCCAAAGGGGTGGAAGTACTGAAAGCCAAATAAGATGGGCGACCTGTTCGACAAGCAGGTCGATGCAGCAGCGCAACCGCTGGCAGCAAGGCAGCGGCCATCCTCGCTGGATCGTTATGTCGGCCAAGCGCATTTGCTCGCGCCTGGCAAAGCACTGCGTGAAGTGATCGAAAAAGGCCATCTGCATTCGATGATTTTTTGGGGGCCGCCCGGTGTGGGAAAAACCACACTCGCGCGTTTGTTGGCGGCGCATATCAATATTCACTTCATCGCTATCTCGGCTGTTTTTTCCGGGGTGAAAGAAATTCGGGCCGCCATGGATGAAGCGCGCAGCATGCGCGATCAGTGGCAGAAGCGCACGTTGTTGTTTGTGGATGAAGTGCATCGCTTTAACAAATCGCAACAGGATGCTTTTCTTCCTTATATCGAAG
>CAZZNL010000064.1:0-1188 GCA_964655625.1 uncultured Pseudomonadales bacterium | reverse complement strand
ACAGAAAATCCTTCGTTTGAACTTAACAATGCTATTTTGTCGCGTTGTCGCGTTTATGTGCTGCAAGCATTGACAGAGGCAGAGCTGGAAACTGTTGTGGCCAATGCCTTGGCGAATGATGCAGTTCTGCAGCAGCGACAAGTGTTTGTTGATACTGAAGCCTCGTCTATCCTGGTGCGTGCAGCACAAGGCGATGCGCGCACTGCGCTCAATTTGTTGGAGATGGCGGCTGATTTGGCTGTGGAACAGGAAGATGGCCGAGCTTGTATTGGCGAGAAAACACTGGCGCAAATACTACAAGGCAATATTCGCCGTTTTGATAAGGGCGGTGAAATTTTTCACGATCAGATTTCTGCCTTGCATAAAGCGGTGCGTGGTTCATCGCCTGATTCTGCTTTGTATTGGTGTTTGCGTATGTTGGATGGCGGCTGCGATCCATTGTATGTGGCGCGGCGTGTGGTGCGTATGGCCAGTGAAGATATTGGCAATGCAGATCCGCGTGCGCTGGAGATTGCGCTCAATGCGTGGGATGTGGTGGAGCGTTTGGGTAGTCCGGAAGCTGAATTAACGCTGGCACAGGCGGTGATTTATATGGCCTGCGCACCCAAGAGTAATGCGGTGTATCAAGCGTTTAATGCGGCGCGCCAATTGATTGCTGAAGCGCCAGATTATGAAGTGCCCTTGCATATTCGCAATGCGCCGACGCGTTTAATGAAGGAGCTGGGTTACGGGGAGACGTATCGCTACGCGCATGATTATCCTGATGCTTTTGCAGCGGGCGATTGTTATTTTCCTCCCGAATTGCAAGAAACGGTTTTTTACACGCCAACGCAGCGCGGTTTGGAGCAAAAAATTGCAGAAAAACTGGCAAAACTGGCGCAGCTGAATCGCGACAGTTCGTGGCAGCGTTATAGCTCACCACAAAGCGGCTCAAAAAATAGCACGCGCAACAGAGGTGAGGGATGAACTGGTTGATGGTGGCAATGGGAGGTGCGGCTGGAGCCTCAGCGCGTTATGGTTTTATGGTGTTTTTCGCGGATGTGGCGCGCCGAGGCAGCTTTCCTTGGGTTATTTTGAGCGTCAATGTTTTGGGCTCTTTACTGGCCGGGGTTGTGTTCGCATTAGCGCATGATCGACAGTGGTTGTCGGTAGCGCAGCAGAGCCTGCTCTCGGTGGGTTTCTTGGGTG
>CAZZNL010000063.1:0-8087 GCA_964655625.1 uncultured Pseudomonadales bacterium | reverse complement strand
ACCAAACGCATGCGGGAAGGAATGGCTATTACGTCATCGGGGCTGTAAAGCTAGAGAGCGGGCAGTGCGTATTGGTTAATCGCGGCTGGTTGCAAGCGCCGGCGCTGCGCAGTGAGTTGCCGTTGGTGCCTGCACAGATATCACCAGCGAATGAGGTGGGAGAGATTTATATATCGAAGCCGATATTGACTGACGAGCCCATGTTTGCTGAGGCGGGCTGGCCGAAGCGTGTTGGCAGGTTTAATTTGCCGGCGGCGGCAAAAGAGTTGGGTGTTGATGTGCTGCCGTTTGAGGTGAGATTGCGTCCGCATTCACCTTCGGCCTTGGTGACACAATGGCCGGTGGTTAACATACAGCCGGATAAAAATATTGCCTACGCAATACAGTGGTTTGCTATGGCGGTGGCGCTTGTGATTTGTTATCTGTTGTTTTCATTTAAGCAAGAAAAAGTATCCGGAGAGAAAATGGCATGAGAGTGTTTTCACCTGAAGAAACAAGGCGCTCGCGCTATCAATTATTGGTGTTGATGTTGATACCTGTGCTAGTGGTACTGGCGGCTACTTTTGTTTTTTACACAAGGATTGGATTGCCTAAAGATACTCGCAATAAAGGTGTGTTGATTACACCGCCGGTTCAGATTAATGATCTGCAGTTGGTCGACATGCAAGGAAAGCCTGTGGTGGTAAATGGTGTAAAGGATGATGTCTGGGCATTCGTTATCGCGCGATCAGCGGATTGTAATGCGGAGTGTCGACAGCGATTTTGGGTGAATCGCCAAACACGCATTGCTTTGGGGAAATACCAAAACCATATTCGTCGCATCTGGTTGTTGACGGATGGTGAAATGAGTGCTGATACCGCGCAATGGCTGGCCAAAGAGCAGCCTGATATTGCGGTGGTGCGCGCTCATACCTCGTCGTGGCAGGCATTATTGGGGGCATCGAATTATCAGGCAGATATAAATGCGCTGACAGATTTTTATCTGGTAGATACGCGTGGATTTGTCATGATGTATTACACAGAAAAAAACACTTACAAAGATGTAATCACTGATATGAAGTTTCTCTTGAAAGGGGTTGAGTGATGTCGCGCAAACCAGGTTTTTATCTTGCGGTGTTTGCGCTGTGTGTGGCGGCTGTCGTGGTCACGCTGGGTGCTTTTACTCGTTTGGTGCATGCAGGGCTCGGCTGCCCGGACTGGCCAACTTGTTACAATCATTTCTGGGTGCCAACAACAGCAGAAGAAATTCACGCCGCTAATCAGGTCTTTTCAGCGACACCGGTAGAAACCGATAAAACCTGGCCAGAGCAAATTCACCGCATTTTTGCCTCAGGGTTGGGTGTGTTGATGATTGGTTTGCTAGCGATTGCTTTGCGCCATCGCAAAAATATTGGGCAACCTGTCAAATTACCTGCGTTCATGTTGGCTTTCGTAATCTTGCAGGGCTTGTTCGGGATGTGGACGGTCACCTTGTTGTTATGGCCGCAAGTGGTAACCGCGCATTTGTTGGGCGGCTTCACCACGCTGTCTCTGCTATGGCTACTGGTGCAGCGGTTGGGTAATTTTGCATGGCAGCTGCCATTGCAGGAGTGGCAGCAGCTGGTGCGGCTGCGCGGTTGGGCGCTGTTGAGTTTGGTTGTTGTTGTGTTACAAATTGCGTTAGGTGGTTGGACGACGTCTAACTATGCGGCTTTGGCTTGCGCTGATTTACCGACATGTCATGGTCAGTGGTTGCCAGCCATGGATTTCGCCGCTGGCTTCAATGTATTTCAACACGTGGGCCCCAATTACCTTGGTGGACAATTGGATAACGCTGCGCGCACAGCGATTCATTTTTCCCATCGTGTAGGAGCGATTGTGGTGACGGTATCGCTGCTGTCGTTGATAGTGTTGTTGTGGCGAACGGCAGTGGCTCGGTGTCGAAACATGGCTGTAGTGATTGCGGTGGTGTTGATGCTGCAATTGACGCTGGGCATTAGCAATGTGTTATTTGCGCTGCCACTGCCTGTGGCGGTGGCGCATAATGCGGTTGGTGCTTTGTTATTGCTAGTGATGGTGACACTGAATCATCGACTGCTGACTGCCAGTGTGTCGTCGCCCTTGCTGGAGAAGCAATAATGATGGAAACGACTGCTTCGCCTCGCGCTATTTGGCGTGACTATCTGGAGTTGTGTAAACCTAACGTCGTTGCCTTGATGATTTTGACATCAGTGATCGGCATGTTGCTATCGGTGCCGGGGATGGTGCCGTGGACGGTGTTACTGTTTGGCAATTTAGGCATCGCTCTGTGTGCTGGTGCGGCCGCTGCGGTAAACCATATTGTCGATCAGCACATTGATTTGAAAATGGCGCGCACCATTAATCGTCCAGTGGCGCAGGGGCGGATTGCAACCCGCAATGCGGTAATTTTTGCTGTGCTGCTGGGTGTTGCTGGTATGGCAATACTAAAAGTGTTTACCAATGATTTAACGATGTGGCTGACATTTGCCGCGCTGATTGGTTATGCCTTTGTGTATACGCGCTATCTCAAACGCGCAACGCCACAAAATATTGTGATAGGTGGTTTGGCGGGAGCTGTGCCGCCGCTGTTGGGGTGGACGGCTGTCACCAATCAAGTGCATCACGATGCTCTGCTGTTGGTGTTGGTTATTTTTGTGTGGACCCCGCCGCACTTCTGGGCGCTGGCGATACATCGGCGCGATGATTATGCCAAAGCGGGTATCCCGATGATGCCGGTGACGCACGGCAGCAAGCTCACCGCTTTGCACGTTATTCTCTATACGGTGATGTTGATTGCGATAACCCTGCTGCCGTTTGCGACCAAAATGTTTGGTCTGCTGTATTTGGTGAGTGCGGTAGTGTTGGGTGCGGGGTTTTTATATTGGTCTGTGGCGCTGTATCGTGAAAGGCCGGGCGCAGGTATCGAAACATTCAAATATTCCATTATTTATTTGATGGCGCTATTTGTAGTGATGCTGCTGGACCACTACTGGTTCTGATGATTGTTGGTGTGGTGGGTACAGTATGAATGAGAAATTAAAAATCCGCGTGACCATTGCTGTATTGGTGCTGGTTATGGCAGTTCTGGTGGCAGGCTTTGTGCATCGCATCATGCAGCCAGTGATCTTTAGTAAAGAAAAAATGGAAACGTATGGCGGCGTTATTTTTGATAAGCCGCGTATTTTTCGTGATCCCGTGTTAATCGATCAGGACGGCAAGCCTTTTGATAAAACAGTATTGCAGGGTAAGTGGACGCTGATTTTTTTTGGGTTCACCTATTGCCCTGATGTCTGTCCAACCACCATGGGTGTGCTGAATAAGTTTTATCTGGGTTTACAGGAAAAGCGTGAAGCTGATGGCGTGCAAATCATGCTGGTTTCTGTGGATCCTGCACGCGATAACGCGAAACAGTTGCGTGATTACGTGAAGTATTTCAATCAGGATTTTGGTGGCCTGACAGGTGAATATATGGATCTAGTGCGGTTTACTACCGATCTCAGTGCGGGGTTCACAAAAGTGCCGTTGGAAAATGGCAATTATTTGATGGAGCACAGTGGTAATATTGCAGTGATCAATCCTCGCGGACATTTTCACGGCTTTTTTAAGCCGCCATTTGATCCCTTGCGCTTGCGGCTGGCTTTCAACTCCATGCGCGCGCAGTACGAGAGGGATTTTGGTCAATAGTCGCCGCTGACCCTCTCGCGCCGCCGGCCCTCTCGCGTTGTCGTTACATAAAACCCAGTTTCTTCAGTTGATTTTCCATGTCTGCCCAACTCCAGAAGGCACTCATGCGTGTGATTTTTCCCGCGTCGTTCACTTCATAAATCGCCACCATTTCGACTTCAGTTTTTTTGCCGTTGCCTAGGTCATTGACGGCGGTTTGCAGTACCGCGCACGCGCGTTCACCACTGGGTATGCGTTTGTGTACCGTGATGGTCAGACGTGAGGGGCCGATGACGGAGTCCCAAAATTTGGCGATGGCCGCTTTGCCGCGATGTCCGTTGCCATGCGGATCAAACGGCGAGTTGCCGACAGGATCCTGCACGATAGCATCGTCGGCATACAGTGCCAGCCAAGCTTCGCGGTCACTTTTCATCGCGAGCGAGACAGACTGGATGTTGGCTTGAATGGCGGGATGTGCAGTGAGGGTTGTCATGGTGGTTGTCCGAGCTGTGGTGTCAATTAGTCGAGGTGGAGTGAGTGCCACAAGGCATCAATGCGCTGCTTGATGTCATCGCGCATGGCGATGGGTTTTCCCCATTCGCGCTGCGTTTCTCCCGGCCATTTGTGTGTCGCATCCAATCCCATTTTGGAGCCGAGACCAGAAATCGGCGAAGCAAAATCGAGATAATCGATGGGCGTGTTGTCGACCAAAACTGTATCGCGAATGGGGTCCATGCGTGTGGTGATTGCCCAGATCACGTCTTTCCAGTCGCGAGCATTCACATCATCATCGGTGACGATCACAAATTTGGTGTACATGAATTGCCGTAGAAAAGACCACACCCCCATCATGACGCGCTTGGCGTGACCTGGATATTGTTTCTTGATTGTAACTACCGCTAAACGATACGAGCAGCCTTCAGGCGGCAAATAAAAATCAGTAATTTCTGGGAATTGTTTTTGTAATAGCGGCACAAACACTTCATTCAGTGCTACACCCAGGACGGCGGGCTCATCAGGTGGTCGACCGGTATATGTGCTGTGATAAATCGGTTTATTGCGGTGTGTAATGCGTTCGACCGTAAAAACAGGGAAGCGATCCACTTCGTTGTAGTAGCCGGTGTGATCGCCGAAGGGACCTTCATCTGCCATGTCATTAGGGTGGATCACGCCTTCCAAAATAAATTCTGCACTGGCGGGTACTTGTAAATCATTGCCAATGCTTTTTACGACTTCAGTTTTTTCGCCACGCAATAAACCTGCGAAAGCGTATTCGGACAAAGTGTCTGGCACTGGTGTGACGGCGCCGAGAATGGTAGCGGGATCTGCGCCCAGCGCCACAGAAACCGGAAACGGCTGCCCCGGATGTGCTTGTTGCCATTCGCGAAAATCCAGCGCGCCGCCGCGATGCGATAACCAGCGCATGATCAAGCGGTTTTTGCCGATCAGTTGCATGCGGTATATGCCGAGATTTTGTCGTTCTTTGTGTGGGCCGCGAGTGATAACCAGCGGCCATGTGATTAAAGGTGCGGCATCGTCTGGCCAACAGGTTTGAATGGGCAGCTGATACAGATCGACGGCATTACCTTCCAGGATGTTTTCTTGGCAGGGTGCATCGCGCAGCACTTTGGCTGGCATGTTTAGCACTTGTTTTAGCGTGGGCAGTTGCCCGATGAGGTCGCGAAAACCTTTGGGTGGTTCGGGTTCTTTCAGATAGGCCAATAGCTTTCCGACATCGCGCAGCTCTTCAACACTCTCGCGTCCCATGCCTAGGGCGACACGCTTTTCTGTGCCAAACAAATTAGCCAGTACGGGTGTGGTGTGGCCTTTGATGTTTTCAAATAACAGCGCTGGGCCGCCGCTGCGCAATACGCGATCGCAGATCTCGGTCATTTCCAGAACGGGATCTATTTCCGCGCTGATGCGTTTTAGTTCACCGCGCTGCTCAAGAAAGTGGATGAATTCACGCAGGTCTTTGTGCTTCATGCATCACCCATCACAATGATGAATTATTTGCGCTTCATGGAGGCAAAAAATTCTTCGTTGGTCTTCACGTCTTTCAGTTTGTCGACCAGGAATTCAGTGGCTGGGGTGTCTTCCATGTCATGCAGCAATTTGCGCAAGATCCACGCTTTTTGCATTTCATCTTCACCCATGAGCAACTCTTCACGGCGCGTACCGGAGCGGCGGATATTGATGGCAGGGTAGACGCGCTTCTCGGCAATTTTGCGATCCAAATGCAATTCCATATTGCCGGTGCCTTTAAATTCCTCGTAGATCACTTCGTCCATTTTGGAGCCGGTGTCGATCAGTGATGTGGCGATGATAGTGAGTGAGCCACCGTGCTCGATATTGCGCGCGGCACCGAAGAAACGCTTGGGGCGCTCGAGGGCGTTGGCGTCGACACCGCCGGTCAGTACTTTGCCGGAAGACGGCACGGTAGTGTTGTAAGCGCGGGCCAGACGGGTGATGGAGTCCAGCAATATCACGACATCCTGTTTGTGTTCCACCAATCGCTTGGCGCGCTCAATCACCATCTCGGCCACTTGTACGTGGCGCGTGGGAGGTTCGTCAAAGGTGGAAGCCACCACTTCACCGCGCACGGAGCGCTGCATTTCGGTAACTTCCTCCGGGCGCTCATCGATCAACAGCACAATCAAGTGGCATTCTGGGTTATTGCGGGTAATGGCCTGTGCGATGTTTTGCATCATGATGGTTTTACCGGCCTTGGGTGGCGCGACGATCAGACCGCGCTGACCTTTGCCGATAGGGGCGATCAGGTCAATGATGCGGCCGGTCAAATCCTCTCGCGAGCCGTTGCCGCTCTCCAGCTTCAGGCGTTGGTTGGGGAACAGCGGCGTCAAGTTCTCGAACAGCACCTTGTTCTTGGTGCCTTCGGGGCGGTCGCCGTTGATGGTGTCAACTTTCAGCAGTGCGAAATAGCGCTCGCCCTCTTTGGGGGGGCGGATTTTGCCGATGACCTCATCGCCAGTGCGCAAATTGAAGCGCCGGATCTGGCTGGGGGAGACGTAGATATCGTCGGGGCCAGCCAGGTAAGAGGAGTCAGACGAGCGTAGAAAACCAAAACCGTCTTGCAAGATTTCCAGAACCCCTTCGCCACTGATCTCTTCGCCGCTTTTGGCGTGGCGCTTGAGGATGGTGAAAATCACATCCTGCTTGCGGTTGCGCGCCATGTTTTCCAAGCCGATGCTTTCGGCGATTTGCAGTAATTCTTCAATCGATTTGGCTTTGAGATCCGTCAGATTCATAGTGTCTTGTCAGGTTGGTTTGGTGTCGGGTTGTGGGAAGGTAGGGTGTTTGGCTGCACGGGCGTGCGCCGGGATAGCTTGTCGCGGGGTTACCAGAAAGTGTTTTTGCGAGAAGGTGAAGCAGCGCGCCGGTTGTTGTCGTAGTCGGCTTACTGTGAGGCTGCTTCCGAGTTGGTGAATTAACTATATGCTGGTTTGGCGGGATTTGTCCAGCGGGCGCCACCGCAGCGGTTGCGCCCGTTACGGGGGGTTACAGGCAGCTGTTGATAAACTCGCTGAGTTGCACTTTGGACAGGGCGCCAACTTTGGTGCCTTCCAGGTTGCCGTTTTTGAACATCATCAGCGTGGGGATGCCGCGGATATTGAATTTGGCTGGCGTGTCTTTGTGGGCGTCTACGTCCATCTTGCAGATTTTGACGCGGCCAGAAAAGTCTTTGGCCAGTTCATCCAGTACGGGGGCGATCATTTTGCAGGGGCCGCACCAGGCTGCCCAGAAATCGACCAACACCAGCTTCTCGGCCTTGAGCACCTCGGCGTCAAAGTTGGCATCGGTTATATGGACTATGGCATCGCTCATGGCAGTCTCCGGTACAAAAAACAATCAGGGAAGCCTTCCATCATAGCGCAAGCCACACGGCGCTCCAAGGTTGGCTGGGCAAAGTTACTGTGTTTGTAGGCGCTGGCGAGTGCTGCGAATCACTTCGCTGTCGGGTTTGAGTTTGAGTCCCTGCTCCCATATTTTCTGGGCTTCGGTTTTCTGATCGGTCTGCCACAGCACTTCGCCGAGGTGCGCGGCAATTTCATCGTCCGGCTGCAAGGCAAATGCCTGTTTCAAGCGCAGTAGGGCTTCCTCTTTTTCACCGTTTCTGAACAGCAGCCAGCCCATGCTGTCGAGCACAGCGGGATCGTTGGGACGCTGCGTCAGCGCGCGCGTCAGCAGGTTTTTGGCTTCATCCAATTGACGGTTGCTATCGGCCAACAAATAGCCGAGTGCGTTCAAGGCTTCGGCATTGTCTGGTTCCTTGGCCAACACGAAACGCAAGTCGGATTCGGCGGCGGGCAGTTGTCCTGTGCGCTGATAGATAAGGGAGCGCGCCATGCGCAGGGATACTTGATCGGGGTATTTGCGAACCGCTTCATCCAGCGCTGCTAAGC
>CAZZNL010000062.1:0-8151 GCA_964655625.1 uncultured Pseudomonadales bacterium | reverse complement strand
GTCCAGCGCTTTGCCTTTCAGTTGTTTCTCTACAGCAGCTTGCCAGTCGGCGATGGTTTTGTTGCTCATGGTGTCGGTCTCGTCAATGGCGAATCAGTGGTGGTCGTCAGCGGGCTGGTTAATTTCAATCAACACGCCATCGCAGCATTTGGGGTGGATAAAAATCACCTGGCAGCCGTGGGCGCCTGGTGTGGGAGCATCAGACAAAAACTGGTAGCCCTTGGCGGTCAGCATTTTTACATCTTCAAGAATATTGTCTGAGCGGAAGCAGATGTGATGGATGCCGCCTTTGCCGTTTTTCTCGAGGTATTTGGCTATCGGACCCTCGCCATTGAGTGGGTGCACCAGTTCGATTTGTGTGCCGGCCACCGGAAAGAAAGCCGTGGTGGTCTTGGCGGATTCCACATCTTCGGTGCCGTTGAAGGTCAGGCCAAAATCTTCGAGAAAACGGTTGATAGCTTTTTGCAGGTCTGGCACCGCAATGGCGATATGGTCGAGGTGGGTAATCATCGGAGCCTCAGAAAAGGGTGGGAAGGCCGTAAAAAGAGGCTGGTATTTTAGCGGGATGGGAGAGGGGCTGCCAGTCGGAGCGCTGATGGCAGCTGCTATCATGTCGCTATGACCGAATCTGTATCTGCAATACCTAAAACGCCTGTCCAATGGGTGACTATCGATGAGAGTCACGACGGTCAGCGTATCGATAATTTTCTGCTGGGGCAGTTAAAAGGCGTGCCGCGCACGCTGGTGTACCGCATTTTGCGCAAAGGTGAAGTGCGGGTGAATAAGGGGCGAGCCAAGCCAGAGCAGAAATTGCATGTTGGCGATGTGGTGCGCATTCCACCTTTGCACCTGCCAGAGCCGGACGCACCGCCCAAAGCGGGGGACAATCTGCTGACGATGTTGGCGGCGCGCATCCTGTACGAAGACAAGCACTTGATCGCTATCAACAAGCCAGCGGGACTGGCCGTACACGGCGGCAGTGGTATTCGTTTGGGATTGATTGAGGCGCTGCGGCAGTTGCGGCCGCAAGAAAAAATGCTGGAACTGGTGCATCGTCTGGATCGCGATACATCGGGTTGCATTCTTGTGGCAAAAAAACGTGCAACGCTGACGGCGCTGCACGATGATTTGCGTGAGGGGCGCGTCGATAAACGTTATTTGGCTCTGGTATATGGTCGTTGGCCGGCGCGTATCAAAGACGTAAAAGTGCCGCTCTTGAAGAATGAAGAAGCCAGTATGGTGCGTGTGAGTGATGCAGGGAAATCAGCACACACCGGTTTTACCATCAAGCAATTATTCAACGGTTACACATTGGTTGAGGCAAAGCCGTACACGGGACGCACGCACCAGATTCGTGTACATGCGCGGCACGCAGGGCATGCATTAGTGGGTGATGAAAAATACAGCGATGCTGAAAAAAATACTGCGGCAAAGCAACTGGGTTTTCAGCGTTTGTGTTTGCATGCGGCTTCGCTGGTATTTACCCATCCCGCTAGTGGTGAAAAACTGCGCGTGGAAGCTCCGCTACCGCAAGATATAGCGGAGCCCATGCATCATTTAATTATTTCTCCACCGTAATACTGACGGTGGTTTTTTCGCCTTCAGTGTTGAGGGTAATGCTCAGATTGCGATTGTCTTTATTGAACGACACCATGCGCATGCCACCTTGCTGGTAGTTGGCTTGCGGTTGCCAGCCGTTATCGGTGGCTTGCGTTTGCAGGGTGTTCAGGATTTTGTCGGCAGCATCGGTGCTGGAGCCGCTCACTACAAAAGCGTTGTCTTGCATCATGCTCATGTCGATAGACATGCTCTCGTAGCGCGGTGCGTCAGCGGGGTAATCGTCAGGGATTTTGGAGTCGGCACCGGTGCTGATATTGAGATTGCCGTCTTCGCTTTTGATACTGGCGCCGCTCTCGTTGGCTTCGTAAGTGATTTTCTTGCCGTCTTGATCGGTGGTGTGAATGGTGGTTTTGTCGCCATCCATCTGAACTTTGATGTCTTGACCTTGCGCTTTGGCAGCGGCCTCGATGGCGGCAGCTGCTTCCTGCTGTGCGGTTTCTTCGCTCTTGCCGCAGCCGCTGAGCATCAAGGGCAAGCAGATCGTAACAGTCGCCAAAAGGCAAACGGGCAAAAGACGTTTGTGTGTGGTGGGTGTGGGGGAAGGAGTGGCAGAAGAAATGGTGGTGGTTGTCAACATGGCAAATCGTCCTTTGGCTGGTTACATTGCGTCTCCAGCATAACAGTCTTTGCTGTTTGCGTTCTTGATGGTGGTGAGAAATAAAGATGTTGTTGGTATTTGATTGGGACGGCACGTTGATCGATTCGGCGGCAAAAATTGTGCGCTGCATGCAGGGTGCAATGGTGCAGATGCAATTGGCGGTGCTGCCTGACGAATCCATACGGCAAATCATCGGGCTCAGTCTGCCGGAAGCCATTGCTGTGCTGTACCCGCAGGAGCCGGCGGCAGTGCGCGAGGCCTTGCGTGTGGAATACATCCGCCAATTTGTCAGCGTTGACCAAACAGCATCACCTCTGTTTGCCGGTGTGGAGGAGTCGCTGCATCTGTTGCGCGATCGCGGTTATACCTTGGCGGTGGCCACAGGCAAGGCGCGGCGCGGGCTGGATCGTGTGCTGGTACAGCTGGGGATGGAGAAGTTCTTTCACGCCACGCGCTGTGCTGATGAGACACGCTCCAAGCCGCATCCGCAGATGTTGCACGAGCTGTTGGCACTGTTTGTCTGCGAGCCGGAGCAGGCGCTGATGGTGGGTGATACCAGCTTTGATATGGAAATGGCGCAGGCGGCTGGCGTGCCTAGAGTGGCAGTCGGTTACGGCGCGCACCGGAGAGAGCAGTTGCTGCCATATTCACCTCTGGCCTGCCTAGATGAATTTGCTGGCTTGCTGCCACTAGTGGCCAGTCTCGCGCCTGAGCCTCTGTTTTAGAGTTGGCCTGATTCTCGGTCTTTGCGCACAAAAACAGATAGCGAAAACAGATAGAAGTGAAAACAGATAGAATTGCCGCTTGATCGCGGGCAGGGTATTCGGGGGGGCTTTTTGGAACAGGCAGTTAAGCAACGTCTGGTGGGAGCGGCTGTATTGGCAGCGATTGCGCTGGTCACCGTGCCGATGATTTTTGATACCGAGCGAACTGCTGGCGTGCAAGTGCCAGAGTCTATGCCGCCGATGCCCGTGGTAACGCCCATCGTTACCCCGGAAGCGCAGCCTGTACCTTTACCTGCCGATCGCCCTACGCCGGAGCCTGTGCCGGTTGCCGATTTGTATTCCGCCGATCGTGAGCCAAGCGCACCGATCACCGAGGACTCGCCTCCGCCAGTGCAAGCAGAGTCTCAGCCTGCAAAGCCGTTGGCGCCCGCTGCTAGCACGAATGCGGCAGCAACAAATAAAAAGCCGATACCACCAGTGCCGGCAGCGCCAGGTGGCAAGCTCAACGCACACGGCACGCCTGAGGCATGGGTGGTGCAGGTGGCAGCCTTGTCAGATCAGAAAAAAATCAATGCCTTGGTGGCCAGCCTCAAGCTGAACGGCCACACGGTGTTTAAGCGCACCACGACTGATAGCAAAGGCAAGACGACGCGAGAATTTGTGGGCCCTAAGTTGGACAAAGCGCAGGCGTTGAAACTGAAACAACAGATCGATGCTGAGCAGAAGCTCAACAGCATGGTCAAACCGTTCAGTCCACAGTGAGAGGTATATCCTTTTGATGGAGTGGGCTACACAGACAGGCTTCAATACTGCCGATTGGATTATCGTGGCGGTGGTCGTGTTGTCCACCTTGATCAGTCTGTCACGTGGCTTTGTGCGCGAGGCGCTGTCACTGCTGACGTGGGCTGCGGCTTTTGTGGTGGCGTTTTTGTTTAGCGATAAGTTGGCACCGCTGCTGAGCAATGTGCTGGATCTGCCTTCGTTGCGCTATATCGCCGCTTTTGCACTATTGTTTGTGCTGACGCTAATCGTAGGCAGTTTGATGAACTACATCATTACCCAATTGGTGCGCATGACGGGCTTGTCGGCCATTGATCGCCTGTTGGGCAGTTTGTTCGGTGTGAGTCGCGGTGTATTGATTGCGCTGTTGGTATTGATGTTCCTGCCGAAAGTGTTGCCGCCGGTGCAGCAAGACAGTTGGTGGCAGCAGTCGCGCTTGATTCCTCGTATTCTGGTGTTGGAAGGTTGGGCTAGTGAAACGGCGTCTTCAGTGAAAGGCTGGAGTGGAACACAACTGGAGCAACAGAAAGCGTCAGTAGACAAAAGCGATTTTGTCGAGAAGGTGCAAAAGAATCGCGGTCTTCATCATGATGAAGCGCAACAGCAGTCCGAGTAAACGTTTGTCGCACCAGAGTGTGCTCGGTTTAGAAAATCATTCAGATCAATGTAGTTATGGGTTGAGGTTTACTGCGCTATGTGTGGAATAGTTGGAATGGTCGGTACCAGCGATGTCGGTGTGGCGCTCTATGATGCCTTGACCATGTTGCAACATCGCGGGCAAGACGCAGCAGGGATTGCGACTTGCCATCGCGGGCGTGTTTTTCAGAAGAAAGGCAATGGCATGGTGCGCGATGTATTCAGCGAAGAACACATGCAAAATTTGATTGGCAATATGGGTATCGGTCATGTGCGCTACCCGACGGCGGGCAGCTCCAGCGCGGCCTTGGCGCAGCCGTTTTATGTCAATTCACCTTACGGTATTTCATTGGGTCACAATGGCAATTTGACCAATACGCAAGAATTGGTGGATGAATTGTTTCGCACCGGTTTGCGGCATATCAATACAGAATCCGATTCGGAAGTGCTGCTCAATATTTTTGCTCTGGAGCTGCAAGTGCGTGGACATTTGGTGCCGCAGCCAGAAGATATTTTTGCTGCAGTGGCGGCGGTGAATCAGCGTTGTCGCGGCGGTTACGCTGTAACAGCCATGATTGCTGATTATGGCATTGTGGCTTTTCGCGACCCTCTGGGTATTCGCCCGCTGGTTTTTGGTAGCCGCGAAACGGAAAATGGCATTGAATACATGGTGGCCTCGGAAAGTGTCGCGCTCGACGTGCAAGGCTTTCATTTGATTCGCGATGTGGCGCCGGGTGAGGCGATCTATATCGAATGCGATGGCACTTTTCATGCGCAGCAATGTGCTGCCAACCCGCAGTTGCGCCCCTGCATTTTTGAGTATGTGTATTTCGCGCGTCCCGACTCCATCATGGATGGTATTTCTGTGTACAAAGCGCGTTTGCGTATGGGCGAGAAACTGGCAGAGAAAATTCAGCGTCTGCGGCCGGATCACGATATTGATGTAGTGATTCCTGTGCCGGATACCAGCCGTGTGGCGGGTCAGATTCTGGCGCACAATCTCGGTGTCAAATTCCGTGAAGGATTGATGAAGAATCGCTACATCGGCCGCACCTTTATCATGCCTGGCCAGAAGCAGCGCAAAAAATCGGTGCGCCAGAAATTGAATGCCATTGAATTGGAGTTTCGCGGCAAGAATGTGCTGCTGGTGGATGATTCCATTGTGCGTGGCACAACCTGTGAACAGATAGTACAGATGGCTCGCGAAGCGGGCGCAAAGAAAGTGTATTTTGCATCGGCGGCACCGCCGGTGAAGCACCCCAATGTTTATGGTATTGATATGCCATCAGCAGCGGAGTTTATTGCGCACAATCGCACAGAAGAAGAAGTGTGCAAGGCGATAGGTGCGGACTGGTTGGTGTATCAGGATTTGGATGATCTGATCGAAAGTTGTGGCGAATACACGCACTTGGAGCATTTTGAGTGTTCGGTGTTCACGGGGGAATATATTTCCGGTGATGTCGATCAGGCATATCTTGATCGTTTGGATGAGCGACGCAATGATGCTGCGAAAAATTTTGGCGGCAATGGCAATGGCGACGTCAATGGCAGTGTGGTCGGTATTCACAACGGCAATTGATCGCTGGTGCGAGTGGCGCTGATGTCGGCTTTGCGCTGGCGTTACGCGCTGCTCTTGCCGCTGTTCTTGCCGCTATTGGTGCTTGGCGGTGAGTATTTACTGCATTTGCTGCAAGTGGTGGTAGCGCGCGCCACTTATCCTTTTGAGTTGGAATGGATGGAAGGCGGTATGCTGCAGCAAGTGTTGCGGCTTGTGCATCGCCAGCCCCTGTACGGCGAACCATCCCTCGATTTTGTGCCCGCTTTGTATATGCCCCTTTATTACGGGTTGGCTGCTTTATCCGTGATGGGTTTTGGCGAAAGCTTGTTTGCGCTGCGCATGGTATCCATCGTCGCAACGGTCTTTATCTTGGTGCTGGCGTTTGTTATCGCCAAAAGAGTAACGCGCACGGTGTGGGCCGGTGTTTTAGCGGTTTTGTTTGTTGCCGCGATGTTTCGTCATACCGGATTCTGGTTTGATGTTGCCCGAGTCGACAGTTTGTGGACGATGTTGCTGTTGTTGGCACTGTGGCAGTTGCTGTGCTGGCGCGACAGTGGTGCTGCGCGACATTTATATTTTTTGGCTTGCACAAGTGTGTTGGCTTTCTTTACCAAACAAGCTTCGCTGTTTGTGTTTCCCTTTGTCGCTGTGGCCGTGGTGTGTTGGTTGGGCTGGCGCGCGCTGTGGCGCTATTGCTTGTGGTGTGCGGTATTGGGGCTTCCTGTGCTGTGGCTGTTGCAGTGGAGCACGGGTGGAAATTTTGTATTTTTTACCCTGCAAATGGCCAGCTCACACGGTGTTACGTTGTTTGGTTTGCGGCGGTTTTTCGAAATCGTTGTGCAAGCTGTGCCGGTGTTTTTATTGTTGGCAGCGCTTTCCTGTGTGTTGGTGGGCAATAACCGCCGGCAGCGTGGCGGCTGGATCGCTGTGGTTGTCGGGTTTGTCTTTGTATCTGCGCTGTCTCGCGCTTATGCCGGTGCTTTTTATAACGTTTTGATGCCGATGTATGTCTGTGTGGCAATAGCGGCGGCGGTGGCGCTGGTGCAGTTGATTTATGTGCAGACTTTGTCGCGCTGGAGAATGGCAGGCGCTGCACTACTGGTGATTTGTTTGTCACTGGATATGTGGCGATATCGTTTTAATCCCGTCTCGCAAATACCGGTAGCCACCGATGTTGTTGCGGCAGAGTATTTATTGCAACGCATACGGGCTGCGCAAGGTGCTGTGTGTGTGACCTCGCACGGGTATTTGGGGTGGATGGCAGGAAAAGGTTTTTGTGCGCACAACACCCAAGTCACCGATGTGATGACGGGCAGCAGTGTGGCAATGGCGGATAGATTGCGACAAGATGCGCGAGAGAAGATTATGGGTGGCTATTACGCCGCTATTGTGCTGGATCGAGAGAAAGAACTGCGTGATCTGGGGCTGGACTTTGCAGAGATTCCCTACACGGTGAGCAGCATTCAGTATCCGGAGCATCCCCTGCGATTTCCGGTCAATGGTTATAGCCCGACATTGTGGTTGGAGAGAAAACAATGACAAAAAAAATGAAGACAGAGAAAGCTGACGATCTTGATTGGTCTTTTGAAACACAGGCTGTGCGCGGTGGTTTTACGCCTTCGCCGTGGGGGGAACACAGTGAGCCGCTGTATCTTACGTCCAGTTATGTGTTTGATTCGGCGGAGCAGGCTGCAGCACGTTTTGCTGGCAATGAGCCGGGACTGATTTATTCGCGCTACACCAATCCCACGGTAGGTATATTTGAGCAGCGACTGGCTCTGCTTGAAGGCGCTGAGATGGCGGTGGCAACCGCATCGGGCATGGCTGCGATTTTGTCTGTCTGTATGGCTTTGCTGAAAAGCGGCGATCACGTTGTATGTTCGCGCAGTGTATTTGGCACCACGACCGTACTGTTTACTAAATACCTGCAAAAATTTGGTGTCGATGTCAGTTTTGTGGCGTTGACAGATTTATCGGCGTGGCAGGCAGCTGTGCGTTCCAGCACGCGCATGTTTTTTGTGGAAACGCCATCGAACCCGCTCAACGAAGTGGTAGATATTGCCGCTTTGTCTGCGCTGGCACACAGCGCCCAAGCACTGTTGGTGGTGGATAACTGTTTCTGTACGCCAGCATTGCAACAGCCTTTGGTTTTGGGTGCAGATTTGGTGGTGCATTCGGCGACAAAATACATTGGCGGACACTCCGATGTGGTGCACGGTTGTCTGGTAGTACGC
>CAZZNL010000061.1:7211-8151 GCA_964655625.1 uncultured Pseudomonadales bacterium | reverse complement strand
CGATGTGGTGATCGGCGCGATCATGCAGCACATCGAACAAGCGGGTGTGCACTCTGGTGATTCGGCGTGTTCATTGCCGCCGTATTCCTTGCCGGCTGCAGTGCAAGATCAGATGCGCGAGATGGTGAAGCAGATGGCGCGCGAGTTGAACGTGGTCGGTTTGATGAACGTGCAGTTGGCGTATCAAGACAACACGATTTACGTTATCGAAGTGAATCCGCGCGCGTCGCGCACCGTGCCTTTTGTATCGAAATGTATTGGCGTGTCTTTGGCTAAAGTAGCGGCGCGTTGCATGGCCGGCACAACCTTGGCGGCACAACAGTTCACACAGGAAATTGTGCCCACGCATTTCAGTGTGAAAGAAGCGGTATTCCCTTTTAATAAATTTCCAGCAGTGGATCCGATACTCGGCCCGGAAATGAAATCCACCGGCGAAGTGATGGGCACCGGCGAAACCTTTGCCGAAGCTTACGGCAAAGCGCAGTTGGGTGCGGGCGAAAAATTGCCGCGCGCGGGTGGCACGGCATTTATCAGTGTGCGTGAAATGGATAAGCAGGGTATTGTCGCTGTGGCCAAACGCTTGCGCGACAGCGGTTTTAATTTGATCGCCACACGCGGCACAGCGCGCGAGTTGGAAGCGGCGGGGCTGCCGGTTGAGATCATCAACAAAGTCACCGAAGGGCGACCACATATTGTCGATTTGATCAAGAATGGCAAAATCCAGTTGATCATCAATACCACTGAGGGTCGTCAAGCGATTGCCGATTCCTCCACCATTCGTCGTTCGGCGTTGCAGCACAAGGTGTACTACAACACTACGCTGGCGGGCGGTGAAGCCTCGTCTATGGCGTTGGCGATGAATCGCGAGATGGTGGTGCGTCGATTGCAGGCATTACATGAACACGTGAACGCAGCGCGTTAAAGCAGGGCGGGATTAGCG
>CAZZNL010000061.1:5491-7201 GCA_964655625.1 uncultured Pseudomonadales bacterium | reverse complement strand
ATGATGACCAAATATCCAATGACAGTGGCCGGTGCGGAAAAATTGCGCGCCGAGTTGGAAAGACTGAAAAAAGAAGAACCAGCCGTGTCGCAGGCGATTGCCGAAGCGCGCGAACACGGCGATTTGAAAGAGAACGCCGAGTATCACGCTGCGCGTGAGCAAATGGGTTTTCTGGAAGGGCGCATCCAGGATATCGAAGGTCGTCTGGCCAGTGCGCAAATCATCGACATCACCGCCATTCCGCCGGGCGACAAAGTTATTTTTGGCGTCACCGTGACGATTATTCAGATAGAAATCGAAGTGAAAGCCACTTACAAAATCGTCGGCGAATACGAGGCCGATGTGAACAGCGGTTTGATCTCGCTGACTTCGCCCATTGCCCGCGCCTTGATCGGCAAGGAAGTGGGCGACGTGGTGGTGGTGAAAACCCCGGCCGGCGAAGTCGAATACGAAATTGAAGATGTGCAACACCTGTAATTATTGACGCACGGTGTTGTAACAGGGATGGCACAGGCGGCAGTGAAAATCATCAAAGCCAGCGGGTGTTGTGCGCTGTTCCTGTTTTTGCTCTATCGCACCTACCTTTTCGGGCAACAGGCTTTTACTGGCTTTGCCTGGGATTTTGCCGTCAATGTCACGGCAGCGCAGGCGCTGTTAGACGGTCTGCCGCTGTATGACAAAGCGGTTTTGTACACGTTGGCGCAAAACACCATTTCCCACCCCAATGCTGGCGCGCTGTTTCGCGGCGCGTTTACCTCTTATGTCGGTCTGCCGACAACGGCGCTGCTGCATCTGCCATTTGCATGGTTAGCATTTGATAACAGCGTGCAGTGCTATCGCGTATTGGCGTTGCTGGGTATGTTGCTGGCAATTTTTGTTACCGGTGCGGCGCTGCCAAAATCGCAACAGCGTGCAGCGTGGTGTGCAGGGGTGTGTGGTTTGTTGTTGTGGAATGCCTTTCCGTTTTCCCTGCGTTTGGGTCAAGTGGATGCCTGGGTAATACTGAGTTGTGCATTGACCGTGTTGGCGTTGCAGCGCGAGCGGTGGTATTGGGCGGGCGCTGCGCTGAGTGCGGCCATACTGCTGAAAGTCAGTCCGTTGTGGCTGCTGTTGTATTGTCTACTGAAGCGACAGTGGCAGGTAGTGGCGACGACCGGTGTCGGCGTGGGCATGGGTATTGTGATATCGGCCTTGCCGCTGCAGGGCGACAATTTGCAGCAGTTTTTTACGACGGTGTTGCCGACGCTGGGTGATAGCCCCATCCACGTACAAAATCAGTCACTGGGTGCAGGGGTGGCGCGATGGTTTGCCGAGCCAGCGGCATTATTGTCTTTTGCTCAGGGTATTGGTGCGTGGAAATGGTTGGCTGTTGCCGTGGCCGCGAGTGTGTTGTGCTGTATGCACCGCTGTGAGCGCAGCGCTAAACCTACCGTGCAGGGCGCAGCGGTGTCCGTTGCTTGTGCGCTGTTGGCGGGGCCGCTGACGTGGGATCACTATTTGTCATGGGCGGTGATACCGGTGATGGTCTTGGCAGCGCCATTGGCATGGCCGGGGCGCGTCGCGCTGTTGGTTGTATTACTGCCTCTGGTATTTGCGGTTCCCTATCCCAATGCAGCGGCTGTGGCAGCGCACGGTGTGTGGCGCTTGTTGACGATGACGCAAACGCTGGCGGTGTTGACAGTTGCGCTGGGGCTGGTGCAAATAGTCAAA
>CAZZNL010000061.1:4000-5391 GCA_964655625.1 uncultured Pseudomonadales bacterium | reverse complement strand
GACGCAAACGCTGGCGGTGTTGACAGTTGCGCTGGGGCTGGTGCAAATAGTCAAAATAAACAGCCAACGCAAATAACGGCCATGACAAACGCCAAACCTTTCAGGGACGATACATGCTGAACCGATACTCACTGTCTGATAACGCCTATACCGTTTTGTTGGTACTGCTGCTGGCTCTTGCCGCCGCAGCGCGCTTTTACGCGCTGGATCAGACAGCGCTGGATGCACAGGAGCTGTTTTATGTGTCTTTTTGTCAGTCAGCGGATGGCTGGTTTGCATTGATGACGCAATACGCGGATCGCACCGGGCAGCCGCCGCTGTATGCGTGGTTGTTGTGTGGTTCTATCGATGGATGGGGCAGCAGCGATTTTGCCGTGCGCAGTGTGTCGGTGCTGGCAGGTGTAGGCACTGTGTGGGCAGTCGCAGCGTTGGGGCGCGCTTTCTTTTCGCCAATAACGGGTTTGTGCGCGGCCGCAGTGGTGACGGTGAGTTTTCAATATATTGCTGTGGATCGCATGGTGACGCCCTACAGTCTTTTTACGCTGCTCAGTGTGCTGCATGTGATGGTGTTGGGTCAGTTGTTGTGGGGTTGGGCGCGCACGCCTGCGCCGTTGGTTATCGCTGTTGAGCAGACAGCGTTGCGCTTGCGGATGCAATGGTCGCCGGCTTATCCCGGTCATGCGGGCATGCTGCTGTTGTTTTGGTTGAGTGCGGTGCTGCTGTTTTACAGCAATCCTGTTGCGTTGTTGTTGTTCGTGGCGGAACTCGGACTCAGTGCGTGGCTGCTGGATCGTGACAACAGACGCGTTGGTTTGCGCTGGCTGTGGTTGCCGGTGTTGGTCGCCATGCTTCCTTGGCTGCCGCGTTTATTGGGCATGTGGAAATGGGTAGCGAATGGCAATTGGTTGGGGTTGCCTGCCGGTGGCAGTGTCTTGGCAAGATTGCCGCTGTTTTTTTGGCAACAAAAAACGGTTGCATACATTTCGTTGACGCTGTTTGTGTTGTCAAGTTTGGTGTTGGGCGCACTGATATGCTCGCGTCGTTTGCAAAAAACGGAGTGTGCGCTGGTTGCGATGATAGGGCTGCATCTACTGCTGGCAGGTGTATCGCTGCTGTTTGTAAAGGCCGTCGATCCGCGCTCTTTTTATTACAGTGCCGCGCTGGCAGCGTTGCTGCTGGTGTGGGTGGTGGCGCGCCTGTTGGAAAGTATTCGCCCGGATACTGTGCGCGTCACTGCGCTAGCAACAGTTGTTGTGTTGATTGTCGCGGTGCAGTTGCAAGCCAATATGCGCCACAAAATGTATCAAGCCAGTAGTGAGAACGGTTTTGATCTGGCGGCAAAAATCCTGGCTAAAGACACAGACTTTATGCAAAGTGACCGAGAGGTGCTG
>CAZZNL010000061.1:0-3990 GCA_964655625.1 uncultured Pseudomonadales bacterium | reverse complement strand
GTGCTGGTCTCGACCGAGTTGTTCCGGTGGTATCTGGATCGTTACGGCACCACCAGGGAATCGGTTGCACTGATCAAAGAAGATCAGGCCTTTGATTTTGATCCGCTGGCTGAGGCGCGCGCTTTTTATTATCTACAGCATCGCGCGACCGATGTGAATTTTACTTGGGAAAATCCTGTGTATAAAAAATTCTCGGAAAACTATGTCGTGTGGTGTGAAACCAAAATCCCCGGTTTCAGGGTGACGAAGTTTGCGAGAAGCCCATTGCCGGAAGGTGTGGTGCCTGCAAATTGTGCAGAGAGCCTAGTCAATAAAGAGGGAATATTGTGAGTCAGGGATCGAGGTATTTTAGCTTGCCGATCAAGGCATGGCAGACAGGTGTATTGGCGCTGCTGTTTATCGTGGCGGTAGTCGAGCGTGTATACGGCATTGATCGCCAGAGTTTATGGAGCGATGAGCTGTTTGCAGTAACGGCCAGCTATAAACCGTTTTTGGAAGGCATGTGGTCCAGGATGATCAGCGATTCGCACCCGCCGGGTTATATCCTGTTTATGTATGCCACGCTGCCTTTGTCGGGCTATAGCGATTTTGGCATTCGTTTTCACGCGCTGATTTTTGGCATCGCATGGGTTCCTCTGGTGTTTATGTTGGCGCGGCGCTGGTTTTCTGTCCCTGCAGCATTGTTGGCCGCTGCGTTGCTTGCCAGCGCTTACAACGCGGTGTATTACAGCCAGGAAGCGCGCGCTTACACCATGTTTATAGCGTTCAATTTATGGAATGTGATTTGTTTTTTGGAAATTCTGTTTTCCGACCAGCAGCAACGTCAATACCGCACCGGTTTCATGGTGTCGATGGTGGCCATGCTGTATCTGCACTATGCCGGCTTTGTATTTTTTTGCGCGCAGGGATTGTTGGTTGTTGTGCTTTTAATCATGGGACACAGCCAGGCTAATCTGAAGCGCTGGGTATTTTTATTTGCGGTGCCGATGTTGGTGTATGCGCCGTGGCTGGGAATTATGTATAACAACTTGGTGCATGCGCCGCGCGATTGGTCGGTTTCGCAAGTGCCTACATTGACAGAAGTCTATAACACCATGCAGCGTTTACTGGGGCCAGATGATGCGCAAATGCGGCTTTATGTGTGGGCAATAGGCCTTGCTCCGGTGGTGGCTGTGGTGCAGCACTGGCGGCGCGGTTTGTCACAAGCCGTGATAGCGGTTTACTGCCTGATGTTTTTGATGGTGGTGCCTGTCGTTGCATTTTATGTCGAATCCTTGATTGCCACGCCTATTTTTGAAAAACGTTATTTTCTGATGTCGCTGGCGCTTGCAACGGTATTGCTGGGTTGGCTGGGTGCGGAGTTGTTTACAAAATGGAGTGAGCGCAGTACCGCAGTTATCACGGTATTGTTGGTGGTGTTGCTCACAATGTGGACCATCAGTACTAATTTGTCTTCCGGTTTGTATCACAAATTAGACAAAGACCCAGTGCGGGAAGCAGTGGCGATTATCAAGCAAGATCTCGGTAAAAATCCGCACACGCGCTATACCACTGTCATGACCCATGACTGGTTTGAGCATTATTTGAATCAAGCGGCTATAGACTACGACAAGAGCTGGGTAGGGCGCAGATACTATGTGCCGCAGCAATTTATTGTGTTTGATAGTTATTTCAATGCGCATCCCGACATCACTTATTTGTATTACTTGGCGCTGCGTCAACCCAATGCCGAAGCGGCGCTGGTGTCGTTGAAACAAAGTTATCATTTGGTGTCACAGGCCTCAGTCTCTATCGAGGCAGGCACGTTGGATGTATTCAAGTTCAATGTCAGAGAGCGGCCTGATGCAGAACAGCTGAAAGCGGTGGGCAGTAATCCCAGCAATGAAGTGGCGCGTTTGGTGGGTGAAGCGGTGCGGCAAAAAGACCCGGCTACTTACCGCGTGCTGATGACGCACACTTGGGTGAAACCTTATTTTGCGCGCAACGGCGTGGTGATCGACCCCAGCTGGGACACGAGTTATGTCATCAACGCACAGGCCGACAGTGTTTATCGCTATATGGAGCAAAATCCCCAGGTCGACACGCTGTTTTATCTGGCGCTGCAAGAGCCCAATGCGGAGGGCGCGGAGTTGATGTTGCAGCTGCGCTATCGCTTGGTGAGCGAGGCCACGATAGTCACGTCCGTGGGGCCGATGTCGGTATTGCAGTTCAAGGTTAAGGAAGCGCCTGTGCTCAATGACAGCGTGATGCAGCGCATGCGCGCCTGTCAGACCTATCAAGTGGTCGAACAGTTACAGCGTGACATCGGGCAGGCGGCGCCAGAGTCATTGGCTATTGCGGTGGCGAACGCTTGGATTGAACCCTATCTCAAGTTGAGTGGCTTGCCGATAGACGAGCGCTGGGACGATCGCCGCTATTACCTGCCAGCGGCGATTGATCGAGTTGCGGAGTACATCAAGCAGCGGCCTGCTGTGGCAACGCTCTACTACGTGGCGCTGCGCGAGCCTTCGGCCGAGCAGGCGGCACAGGCTTTGCAAAAGCGATACAAACTGGAGCAGCAGCTGTCGGTCAGTGTCGCGGCGGGCACGGTAGACATCTATCGTTTCAACACCAAGACACCTCTGTAGCGCCCTGCATATCCGATATACTGCGGCGTTCATAACCAATAAAAAGCTTGGGGCATTGATGACAACAAGCAAAGCGTATCAACAGGAAATTTTGCAGTGTCCGCGCTGTGAAGGCGGTGAATTAACCGAGCAGATGGCAGCGGCAGAGAGTGCGGCTGGCGGTGGCGTTATGCTGCACTGTGTGGCCTGCGCCGCCGAATACCCAGTGGTGAGCGGCGTGCCACAGTTGCTGCGCAATCCTTCGCTGTTTACCTATCTGGAAAATATTGATTACGACGATCATCACAATATTGATGAGGTGCGTCGCGAGAAAGTCGCACGCGATTGGAAGCGGGTGTTTGATCAACACAGCTCTGGCAACGGCGATGTTCTGGAAATTGGTTCTGGCACCGGGCAGCTGACTTGGGGTTTGGCGAATTACTTTTCTTTTCAATCGGTCAGTGCTTGCGATATTTCAACGGTATTTTTGCGCAAAGCCGCTGCGGTAGTGGGTGAACAGGGCGCGCCTGTTTATTACTATGCCTGTGATGCCAACCATCTGCCGTTTCGCGACAACAGTTTTGACCTGGTGGTAGGGCACAGTGTGCTACACCACTTTATCGACTACCAAAAAATCATTCAGCATTTATACACTTTGTTGCGCCCCGGTGGTCAGGCCATTTTCTACGAGCCGGTATTGCAGGGAAAAATCATCATCGCTTTTGTTGGCGACTTGATGCGTCGTATCGAGAGACGTACGGAATGGGGTGTGCTCAGTGAGCAAGATGATCTGCGCATCACGCGTATGACGCGCCATATCATGAAGGCAAAATGGATAGGCGATAACCGTGAGCGCCTGGAAAAAATGGAAGACAAATATGTGTTTGATATCCACGAGATGCGGCGCATCGGAGAAGCAGCGGGTTTCTCTGCTGTTGAACACTGCAATGTTGAAATGACAGAAAAAGGCTATCGGCACTACGTCAATCAGCACTTGCTCATGGAAGGACTGTCGCCAGACACCATCCAGCAATTTGCTTTTATTGCCAATGCCTATATGACAACCATCGGTGAGATGACACCCAAAGATGTGGTGACCCCGATGGGCTACTTCATTTTCAAAAAATAACAACACGAGTATTGAAAAAATATGAGCATCGACAAAATCAATGACCTGTCACTGCACAACAGTGCAATTGCTAGACCTTTGCATGAAGCGGCGAGTCGCGTCATAGACAGCGGCTGGTATGCCATGGGGCCAGAGGTGGCCGCGTTTGAAAAAGCTTTTGCGCAGTATTGTGGCGTGAGTGATGCCATTGGTGTCGCCAATGGCACTGATGCTATTGAGCTGGCATTGCGTGCAGTGGGTGTGACGGTAGGCGAT
>CAZZNL010000060.1:6668-8174 GCA_964655625.1 uncultured Pseudomonadales bacterium | reverse complement strand
CCCGGCAATCCCTTGGCGTTAATTTCACCCGCCAGCGAGGGAAAGCCGACACTCAGTGCCGCAGCACTGCCAATGACCGCCACCATTTGCTCCTGCCTCAATGTCAGCAAACAAAATATTTGCGACAGTATCGCCAGCGGCTGTTGTTCTGTCGCCGATGTCAAGGATGCCACCAAAGCCAGTACTGGCTGCGGCGGTTGCAGCGCACTGCTGAAAAATGTTGTAGAAACTGAATTGGCGGCTCGCGGTGTAGAAGTCAACAAATCGCTCTGCGAACACTTCGCCTACACCCGCCAAGAATTGTTTCATATCGTCAAAGTCAACAACTACAAAACCTTTGAAGAATTATTGCGCTGGCACGGCAAAGGCCACGGCTGCGACATTTGCAAGCCAACAGTCGGTTCTATTGTGGCCTCGCTGCACAACGAACACGTTTTGCATAAACAACTGGTGCCACTGCAAGACACCAACGACACGTATCTCGCCAATATGCAGAAAGACGGCACTTTTTCTGTCGTGCCACGCATGGCGGGTGGTGAGGTCACACCAGATGGCTTGATTGCCGTGGGCCAAATCGCCAAGAAATACAATCTCTACACCAAAATCACCGGCGGCCAACGTGTCGATTTATTCGGCGCACGCGTGCACGAGCTGCCACTGATCTGGAAGGAACTGATCGATGCCGGTTTTGAAACCGGTCACGCCTATGGCAAATCCGTGCGCACAGTGAAATCCTGTGTCGGATCGACATGGTGCCGTTACGGTGTGCAGGATTCTGTCGGCATGGCGATCCGCATTGAGAATCGCTACAAAGGCCTGCGCTCTCCACACAAACTCAAATTTGCCGTCTCCGGTTGCACGCGTGAATGCGCCGAAGCACAAAGCAAGGACATCGGCATTATCGCTACCGAAAAAGGCTGGAACCTGTATGTGTGCGGCAACGGCGGCATGCGTCCACGCCACGCCGAACTGTTTGCCACCGATCTCGACGATGCAACACTGATCCGCTACATCGATCGCCTGTTGATGTTCTACGTTGAAACAGCGGATCGCCTGCAACGCACCTCCGTGTGGCGCGAAAATCTGGAAGGTGGACTCGACTACTTAAAAGCGGTGGTCATCGATGATTCTCTCGGTATCGCCAAAGAACTGGAACAACGTATGGCACACATCGTGGATACCTATCAATGTGAATGGAAAACCACCATTAACGATCCGGAAAAAATGAAACGCTTCCGTTCTTTCGTCAATGCACCTGAAGCGCACGATGACAACATCGTATTTGTCAGTGAACGGCAACAAATTCGCCCTGCCACCAGCGCAGAAAAAAATACTGCCACTACACGTCAAACATTAGAGGAGGCTGTGTGATGACTACATCCAGCTGGCACGATATTTGTCATCTCGACGATCTGATTCCAGACTCAGGTGTCGCCGCACTGTGCGATGGCCAACAAGTGGCAATTTTCTACGTTCCGAATGTAGAGCCACCCATTTATGCGCTGG
>CAZZNL010000060.1:0-6658 GCA_964655625.1 uncultured Pseudomonadales bacterium | reverse complement strand
CTACTGCCCGTGTGCAGAATCCAATGTGCTTTATCGCGGTATTGTCGGCGATATCAATGGTGAGCTGGTAGTCGCTTCACCGCTGTACAAGGAACACTTTCGGTTAGTGGACGGCCAGTGCATAGAAAAAGCAGTGACCGTCAACACGTGGCCCATCAAACTGGAAAACGGTCGCGTATTACTGGGCGACCGCTCTGCCCGCCATGCGGCCTGAGAAGGTCGCATCGCCCACCGACATACCACTGCCATAACCGTCACCGCGGCGCGGCACGCCCGCTGCAGTGCGGCCAGCAGCGTACAGGCCTTTGATCACGGAGCCGTCGGTGCGCAACACTTCGCCCGACGGCAAGGTATCCAAACCACCCAACGTAAAACAGGGGAAGATCGCACCGCGTTCAGGCGTGGCATCAATCGCCACCAAAGGCGGAGCTAACGGTTTGAGCCACTGCGCGGATTTATGGAACAACGGATCTTCGCCCTTCGCGGCGTGCTCATTGTAAAAATTGATTGTGTGCGCCAGGGAGTTTGGCGCAAACCCCAATTCCTGCTCCAATTCTTCTGGCGTTTCGCCGGTGCCGACAATATCGCCATTAAAAAACGGTTTGCGATTCACATTGCCATAATCTTCAGCGCCCACCACCATGTACAACCTGTCTCCCGGCTGCTGCGCAGCGTAAGTTCCCACGCGGCCGTGATACGCATCTTCATTGATGAAACGTTGCCCCATCGCATTCACAAAAATACCAAACGTCATATTACCGGGCGGATAAAACGGAATAGTTACAAAACCTTCGTGCATATTGATGGCTGCGCCACCCACGCTGATACCCATTTGAATACCGCTGCCGGTATCGCCAGGATTGCCGATAGGCATATTGGCACGCAGCAATTTCGGCGCGTATTTTTGCAACATGTCGCGATTCATAATGAAACCGCCAGCGCAGAGCACTACGCCTTTGCGCGCCCGCACAAAGCGCTCTTTCATGTCGATGCGCACCACCACACCGTGCACTGCACCGCTCTCATCCGCCACTAGGCACAAGGTGCGCGTATCGTAATGCACGGTAATATTTTTACGCTGCTCCACATTTTCCGTGAGAATTTTCATCAACAGCGGGCCGCCGTTATCGCCTTCCACTTGCAAGTTGTGGCCGCGCGCAACCGGCTTGGCAAGATCGCGGAACGGCCACGCTTTTTCATTGCCGGTGTAGAGCAAACCGTCGTCAGTCAGCGCAACAATGGCGCGTTTGTCGAGAAAAGAGTCCTTGAACGGCACACCGTGTGCCACCAACCAGTTGAAATGCTCAACAGCGCCCTCCACATAAGCGCGCACTTTGGCTTCGTCGGCTTGCGGGCCGTGACAGGCCATCAAAAAATTAAAGAAATTTTCCGTGGAATCTTCAAAGCCAGAGGCTTTCTGCACCCGCGTGCCGCCGTTGCCGCCGAGATACACCTCACCGGAAGACATCGCTGTCGAGCCGCCGCTGGCGCTGGCCAATTCAAAAATACGCACATCCGCACCCGCGTCCGCCGCCTCAATGGCAGCACAGGCACCAGCACCACCAAAACCCACCACCGCCACATCCGTTTCCAAGTCCCATTGCGGAACGTCTTTCAGCAAAACCGGACGGGCAGGACTAAAACGCACTTCGCTCATATCAATCTCTCATCAAAGCTCCAGAAAACTGCCGCATGATAACACCCAGACATTACCAGCCCGCATAACACTCACAACCTAGGCCTTGGCGTATTTCTTGGGTAACCTGTAAGAGTGTCTCCCATTACAGACTGTGAGGATCACTCATGAATATCAAATCAAAATGGCTCGCGCCACTCTTGTGCTGCTTGGCGCTCACCACACAGGCGGAAACACCGAACACCATGCCAACAAATGGTGCTCCACCAACGAACCGAGTGATCACCCTCGCTGCCGATGAATGGTGTCCCTACAACTGCTCTCCCGAAGACAAAGACAAACCCGGTTATGTGGTTGAAATAGCCAGAGCTATCTTCGGCAAATTGGGCCACACCGTGGAGTACAAAACCATGTCCTACCAGCGTGCCATGCAAGAAGTATTACTAGGCCGCTTGGATGGCGTTATCGCATCCGACCTCCCCACCGCAGAAGAGGCCTTAGCGGTCTACGCGAAAGCCTATCCACAAACACCTGCCAGCTATGCACACACCGACTTAATCGGCGTTACGCAAGAATCGTTCTACACCAGCGCCAGCTCAACCTGGACCTTTGACCCAGCCAATCCCGAGAAAAGCGTCCAAGCTCTCAACGGAAAAGTGGGCATGCCACAAGGTTACGGTTTCGATATCACTCCTTTGTTAAAAAAGCATAACGCTGCTGCGGAAATCAGCGGAGATGAACCATTGGCACAATTACTGAAAATGCTGGATAGCGGTCGCATACAAGCCATCATCGACGACGATGCAGTGATTAACTACACCGCCAGCACTCTCGGTCTTGCTGATAAAATTCGTTTTGCCGGTTCTGCCGGAGAATCCTCCAACTGCTTCATTAGCTTTAACAGCAAGCAGCAAGCCGATGTCGATGTCTTTAATCGCGGACTGGCAGAGCTGCGCGCCAGCGGTGAACTGGCACGGATTCTGCAAAAATACAACATTAAAGACTGGAAACATTGACCGCATGCGTCTAACACAACTTTTCCAACGCAAGACACTGGCTGCACGCATACTGCAGATACTGGCTGCGGCTACCTTTCTGGCACTGGCGGCCGGTGTCAGTATCAAGGCACTCTACATCGACAAAAGTTTTAAAGCACAAAAGGCGGAGTCCGTACGCAACACCGGCGAATTTATGGCACCAACACTGAGTCAAGCTTTGTGGAATTTTGACGAACAAGCCATCCACAATCTTCTCAACAACGCAGTCTCCGTTTACCACCTCGCCGACTGCGAGCTGTACAACGAAAAAGACAACTTGGTTTACGAATGTCCACAGCAAATTGATCATAAAAACAGCCACTATTTACACGAAAGTTTTGCACTGCAAATAGATAACAAAACCGTTGGCAAACTGATTCTGTCGTATGACAACCAAGCCGTAGCTGCCCTCTATTACGGCTTTCTCTACTACGAATTACTGCTGTCTGCAGGGCTGTTTCTCGTCTTGCTGGCAGTCACCACTTGGGTAGTCAACCGCTTAGTGGCTCAACCCATCAATCGACTGATTCACACTTCACAAATCATTGCTGAAGGTGATCTCACTCAAGCCATTCCCGTGCACTCCAATGATGAGCTGGGTCAACTGGCGCGCTCCTTCAATGCCATGGTCAACTCACTCAATGAGCTCATCTTACAAATCCAACAATCAGCTACCTTGCTCAGCAACGAGGTAAGCGATTCCACGCAATCACTGACACATATCGCCAGCAGCACAGCACAACAGGAAGCCGCTTTCGGTCAGCTGCGCGAAATGTTTCGCTTATCCGCCAACATGGCAGCCAATGCCAACCATCTGGCGCAAAGCACCTTGAACGAAACAGAAAGTTCACGCCAGGGCATGAGCGACACGCTCACAGCCATGAGTGGCATCAACGATTCCACCCACCACATTGCAGCTACCATTGCCAAAATCACGGGCATTGCCAACCAGACCAGCTTGCTCGCCCTTAACGCCGCCATCGAAGCAGCACGCGCAGGCACGGAGGGCAAAGGCTTTGCCGTTGTTGCCGCCGAAGTGCGCAAACTGGCCGAACAAAGTGCCGACTTCGCCAAAGAAACAGCGCAAATGCTGCAAGAAACTAACAACACCATCGCTGACGGCGTGCACATCTCGCAAGCGGCGGGAGACCATATTGCAAAAGTGATCGCCAATTATGGCGAGATCGCCGAGAGCATCACGCAACTGTCACAAGCGGCCAACACACAAATTCACCTCGTCGATGACAGCGCCTCTACTATCGACCGCACCCTACAGCTCACCCGCCGCGTTCTCGAAGGCCACGAGGCTATTGAGCAGAACGCCTTGCAACTGGCAGAGGCTGTGAAAAAGTTTCGTACATAGCCCACAAATCCCCTATTTACCTGCCCAAAATCACTGCTGCCTGCGGGGAACCACGCTTAACTTTCAACGGGCTTTATTGTTTAATGCGCCCCTCTTTAATTTCATTGGCATACCGGATTTGACATGAGTCTGCTGGTTCAAAAGTTTGGCGGTACATCTGTAGGTTCCGTTGAACGCATCGAAGCCGTGGCCGACAAGCTGGTGCAATTCCATCAGCAGGGCCACCAACTGGTCGTCGTGGTTTCCGCCATGAGCGGCGAAACCAATCGCCTGATCGCCTTGGCCAAGTCAATTTCCGAGACACCAGACCCGCGCGAACTGGATGTCATGGTCTCCACGGGCGAGCAAGTCACGATTGCCCTATTGTCTATGGCGCTGAAAAAACGCGGTGTCGACGCGCGCTCCTACACCGGCTCGCAAGTGCGCATCCTCACCGATAGTGCCTTTAACAAGGCGCGTATCGAACAAATCGACCAGAAGAACATCATGGAAGATTTGGCCGCCAAGCGCATCGTGGTTGTCGCTGGATTTCAGGGCGTGGACGAAAACGGCAATATCACCACACTGGGACGCGGCGGTTCCGACACCACCGGTGTCGCGCTGGCCGCTGCGCTCAAGGCCGATGAATGCCAGATTTACACCGATGTCGACGGCGTCTACACCACCGACCCGCGTGTTGTACCGGAAGCGCGCCGCCTCGACCGCATCACCTTTGAAGAAATGCTGGAAATGGCCAGTCTCGGTTCCAAAGTGCTGCAAATCCGCTCGGTGGAATTCGCCGGCAAATACAATGTTCCCCTGCGCGTGTTGCACAGCTTTCAAGAAGGCCCCGGCACGCTGATTACCCTTGAGGATGAGTCCGCCATGGAACAACCTATCATTTCAGGTATCGCATTCACTCGCGACGAAGCCAAACTGACCGTGCGCGGCGTGCCAGACAAGCCGGGCATTGCCTCGCGCATCCTCGGCCCCGTCAGCGAAGCCAACATCGAAGTGGATGTGATTGTGCAGAACGTCGCTGCCGACAACACCACCGATTTTACCTTTACCGTTGCCAAAACCGAGATGAGCAAAACTGCTGTTATTCTCGAAAAACTGGCTGCGGAACTCGGCGCGCGCGATATCGTCAAAGACGACAAGATCGCCAAAGTCTCTATCGTCGGTGTAGGCATGCGCTCGCACGCCGGTGTCGCAGCGAAAATGTTTGCGGCTCTGGCTGCGCACAACATCAACATCCAGATGATCACTACATCAGAAATCAAAATCTCCGTGGTGATCGAAGAGAAGTTTATGGAGTTGGCCGTGCGCGCACTGCATGAAGCTTTTGGCCTCGACAAGGCTTAATCGCAATTTTTGTTCTACATTAGTTTTGTTCTACATTGATGTTGAGTAGATAGGTTTTGATGCACCACCCCCGGAATCGCTCTCTCCGGGATTAAATCCGGCAGCAGGCTCCGCAGGAGCGCTTGTCTCGTTTGCCGACTGGCCGAACCGTGTTGGTTCAACAAGGAAACAAGGAGATACAGTTATGCTTATTCTTACTCGTCGTATCGGTGAAACCCTGATGATCGGTGATGATGTCACCGTGACCGTGCTGGGCGTTAAAGGCAATCAAGTGCGCATTGGTATCAACGCACCCAAAGATGTCTCCGTCCATCGCGAAGAGATTTATCAACGCATCCAACATGAAAAACAAGGCGGCGGCCAAAGTTACGAACGCGCTTATCAAGACAACGATTACAGCAGCGACAATCTCGGCAATCGTTGATTACACCCAACACTTTCTCTGCGCGTACGCAGTTTGTTGCGCGCAGAGGCAGGTGTGTGCTGTCACTGAGCATGGATGCTCAACTTCATCCGCTCCAGTTCTGTTCACATTCACCTGCGTAAATTCGTCACAACTATCTATGACAGGCATGCAGATATTGCTATCATGCCGCCCCTCTGGAGAGATGGCCGAGAGGCCGAAGGCGCTCCCCTGCTAAGGGAGTATCGGGTCAAAAGCCTGATCGAGGGTTCGAATCCCTCTCTCTCCGCCATTTCTTATCGGTAACTCATTGAAAAATAAAACTTTTTTGAGTGTCTACGGGCGCTCAGGGTACAGTTTTGGGTACAACTTGGCTGGCGCTATGGGTTCTATCCACGCGCCAGATTGTGAATGTTCTGATGCGCCTCATACTTTGGCATGATGCTGTTCCAGCACTCCAACCATGCTTGGTAGGTGTCTGAGTCGTAGTGTTCCAGTTCCTCATTAGCGGCTAGGCTGACATTCCCGCTTGCTAATACCGCCTCATAAGAAAAACCGTTTTCCTCGCTGAATGTTTTGACGGATTGCAGCAAGGCGGTAAGTTCGCCTCGATACCTGTCTACTCCATCGGTGGTGGTGTCGGCCATAAAGCGCGCCACACTGGAAGCTATCAAAAAATTAAGCCGCCAATACTCGCTGGCCGTAATCCAACCCACGCGGTTCATAAAGTCACGCCAGTCAGTAAATACGGCATGGGGTTGGCGGTAACTTCTAACCTCTACGCTGTCGCGCACTTTTGCGGCTTCTTCGGCATCACCTATGCACTCAAATAGTATGGCGGCCTGTTATTTAGGTGTCAGGGTTTTGTATAGCTC
>CAZZNL010000059.1:2822-8232 GCA_964655625.1 uncultured Pseudomonadales bacterium | reverse complement strand
GCATTGTCATCACGCTGTATTACTGGATACGTTTCATTAAAGACAGACACAGCCTGCAACATTGGCAGCAATTGTGCCTCTGCCTGTCGACTTACATCATCATCAGCGCCTGTTTTACAGCATTGGGACGCATCATCTATCCCAACTCCGCCGTCGCCGAACGCTACCAGACACTGGTCTTGCCCTGGCTGCCCGCCCTATTTGGTTTGACGTGGCCCAATTGGCGCAACCTGCGTTTTGCGGCGGTGATATTACTGCTGTGGACAGCCGTCTTTTTTGTGTATTTGCTACCCGCACAACACAGCAGCGCACGCGATATGGTGATCCTGAGTTCACGCGTCCATTTGGCGCACACCGCAGCGCGCTCTGGCGTATTGGAACTGCCTAATGTTCAAGCCACACTCTCGCATCCACTGATAAAAAACAACATCAATGCCGTAAAAAATAACGATGCTTTTTTGCGCAGCCAACAACTGGGATATTTTCAAACGCTGCCAGCGTTTTCCTTGGGAAAAGCCATCGGTAGTTCCGACAAATTACCGCTTTGCAACGGCAGCATCAGCCTGCAGCCCGATGAAGAAAACAATAGCGTGATCATCAGCGGTCAATTAACCGGAAAAGACGATGCTTTTCTCAGCGACCTGTTACTGGTGCAAAACAATACTGTGGTTGGTCTCGGCATTACCACAGGTTCAGACGACTCTTTTTTACCCGTGCCGCAACAAAATCACTCGCAATGGCATTTTCGCGCCTATGCCAACAGTAAAAACCTGCTCAGCAATGCCGCCATCACACTGCTAGGCGTACACGCCAAAACTGTGCAGTGCCAATACGCACTGCCTATTCGCTGAAAAGTTAGCGCTTCAATTTTTTCAGCGCCTTCGCAGCAGGTTTTTTCGGCAAGGGCTTATTAGAATCGGTGACATCACGCTGAAACACTGCCAAGGCTTCGATGTGTGACGTTTGCGGAAACATATCCACCATACGCAGACTCGCTGCACTAAAACCGCGTTCGGCCAAAATAGCAGCATCCCTGGCGAGCGTATCTGGATTACAAGACACATAGACGATGCGCTCTACACCATCGAGTGACATCTGGCGACAAAACGTCTGCGCCCCGTCGCGCGGCGGATCCAACAACATCTTGTTACACGCAGGCCAGTGGCAGCGATAACTGGCAACAGCTGACAGATCCAATACCTGGCAATGCAGATGCGAAATGCCAGTTTCCCTGGCTCGCTGCTCTGCTCTAGCCAACATTACAGCGTTCATTTCCAATGCAAATACTTCTCCTGCCCGTGCAGCCAGCGGAAAAGTAAAATTGCCCAAACCGCTGAATGCCTCCAACACTTTGTCACTGTCATTTAATTGCAACGCAGCCAATACCGCATCGATCAACAATGTATTGACCGCCGCATTGCCCTGCAAAAAATCACCCGGCAAACAAGACAATGTTGTTTGGGTAGCGGCATGCCCCACATACAAAGTGCGCACTGCACCGCAAAGCCACTGCGCTTGTCCGTGACTTTCTTTCTGCAAATAAATCGACACTTGATGCTGCTCGGCAAACTGTTGCAGCCGTGTCAAATCGGATGCTGATGGCTCCGCCATCACACGCAGTAACATGCCAATGCCGTTGTCGGCTTGCAACAGCTCGACATGACCCAACTGCCGTGGTTGCGACCAGCGCGACAAACAATCGCGCAACGCTGGCAACAGATCCTGCAACGCTGGCAGCAGTACCGCGCAATGCGCTATCTCCACAATGTCGTGGCTGTGACGTTGTCGATAACCCACCGCCAAATGCTTGCGATCTGCCAACCATTTACAGGCCAAACGCGTGCGCCGCCGATAAGCAAACGGCGATGCTGATAGCGGCGGCAACAAGGCTGGTAACGGCAATTTACCGATGCGCACCCATTGCTCTTGCAGCACTTTCTGTTTGAACGCAATTTGCGCATCATGGCCGATGTGTTGTGTACTGCAACCGCCACACTGCTGCGTGTATTCACACACAGGCGGAACACGCTCTGGTGCAGCGTTCAACACCTGTGCAGCCACTGCCTCCACTCTGCCTTGAAAACGCGCCAGCTCCCGAATTTGCACGCGCTCTTGTGGCAGTGCATCTTCCACGAACCACGTCAGACCATCTGCCTGCGCCATACCGCGCAAATCGTGCGCCAACTTATCAATGTGCAAAATTGTCGATGTCATATCTTGTCTTGTAATGCCTTATCTTCGTGCTGCCGTCTTTTTGAATGCCTACATTATTGCCTGTATTATCAGAACATGATCGACACGGAGAAAACCCGATGCCCAAGCAACAACTTGAAAACTTAATGACCCGCCTGCATGACGCCTTTGCCTCGACCGAGGTCAGCCCGCAGCAGCAACAGCTTTTGGACGATTTGTACCTGCATCTTGAAACCGGCAATAACGCCAATACTTCACTGAAAGATTCTGCCAACCTGGTGTTGGAAGAACTGGAAATTGATCACCCTAAAGCCGCCGTTATTCTGCGTGAAGTCATCGAAACACTGGGACGTCTTGGCCTCTAAGCCTGCGGCTCGCTGACCGCCTGCTTCCCCTGCTTCATGACGAGCAGCGCCGATAAAAAAATCAACACCGCACCACCCACGGCATAGCTGTCCGGCACTTCATCCCACAACAGCCAGCCCAACAGCGCCGCCAGTAACACCGTCAAATAACTGACGGGTGCGATGCGCGCAGCAGGCGCTGAACCATACGCCAAAGACATAAACCACTGCGCCACCGTATTCACGCCGCCAATGCCCAGTAGCAACAAATATCCGCGCAGATCAGGCCACTGCGGATGCCAGACAAACGGTATGGCCGAAAGCACCGCACTGAATAATGTGAAATAAAACACCACACGCATCGGCGGTTCACTGACCGACAATTTACGCACCGACACAAACGCCAAGGCCGTAAACAACGTGCAAGACAACCCAACCGGCGCCATCCACCAAAAATGTTCGCCACCCGGTTTCAAGATCAATACCACACCTGCCAGCCCAATCAACACCACAGCGTAAATACGTCTTGTCATCGGCTCGCCGAGCAACCAATGCGCCAACAACGGCACTATCACTGGTGCGGAATACACAAACAGCATGGCGTCGGCCAATGCAAAATGCGCCAGAGAATAGAAATACAGATACATCGCTGTTAAACCGACTGCCGTGCGGATTAAATGCCAGCCCATCATCTCGGTGCGCATGCCGCGCGTGCCGTGTTTAAGCAGCCAAGGCAATAGAAACAATAAACCGGTGAGATTGCGCCAAAACACCGTGGCGTTGTTATCCATCTGCGCAGCGACCATACGCACCAACACACCCGTCAGGGCATAACAGGCTGCAGTGGCTGCCAAATACAGCGCACCGCGCAACACGCGATCCTGCATCAGTTATCCACCAATCCAGCGCATCACGGTTTCACTGCCGGAAAAAACCACGGGCTGTTTGTCTGCCAACACATCGGGCAAACGCTGTCGCAACAACAGTGCAGCTTCTTCATGCGGCAAATCCAGCAGATCACCAATAAAGTGGCGGCGCTCATTACTCAAGCAGCCGTGTAAAAATCCAGACGATGACAGCCGCAACCGCGAACACGTGCTACAAAAAGGCAGCGACTCATTGGCGACGATGCCAAAAAATCCTTTGCCGGGAATTTCAAAGCGCGCAGCCGTGGCATCAAACTCGGCAGCTGTACGCAGGTATTCATGGTGCTGAGAGATCAAAGCCAGGATGCGACTCATCGACACCAGCTCTCGCGGGTATGCGGCGTTATTTTGCCAATGCCCCATGCGCATCAACTCAATGAAACGCAACTCGATGCCGCGCTCCAAACAGTAATGCAACAGCGGCACGATCTGATCTTCGTTTTGTGAACGCATCGGCACCATGTTGATTTTGACACGAATGCCTGCGTTGAGCAGCGCTTCAATGCCATCCAGCACATGCTGCAAATTGCCACTACGGCAAATTTTTCGAAACATGACCGGGTTTAGTGTGTCGAGGCTGACATTGATGCGCCGAATACCACTGGCTTTTAACACCGGCAACTTGCGCAACAGCCACTCGCCATTGGTGGTAATACTGATATCTTGCAAAGGCCGTTTGACCGCTTCCAGCAAAAAGCCATCAAATTGCGGCGACAGTAGTGGTTCGCCGCCAGTTATGCGCAATTTTTCGATACCGGCCACGTCAATCAGGCAATCCAGCGCGCGCAAAAATTGTTCTGTATTTAACTCATGTCGCGCGCGGTGCAATTGCACACCATTCGGCACACAATAATTGCAGGCGTAATTGCAGGCAGCTGTCAGACTGATGCGCAGCTGGCGAAAGGTTCGACCCTGTGCATCGACAATGTGTCCATCCAGATTTTTTACGCCATCCCTGCTGCCTGGCAGTGCAGCATGAGTCACAGACTGATCTGTCTACGACTGGATTTGATAAATTCTTTTTTCAAATCATCATAGCTATGCACCGCAGGAAATTGCGGAAACTCGCGTATCACATTGTCTGGCGCGTGAAACAAAATACCGACATCGGCTTCGCTCAACATACCGGTATCATTGTAAGAATCGCCTGCAGCGATAGTGCGATAGTAGAGACTCTTCAAGGCCACAATGGTCTGCCGCTTGGGGTCGCGCTGGCGGATATGGTAATCCACCACATGACCGTCATCGTTAATTTCCAGATTGTGACAAAACAACATGGGATAACCGAGCTGCTTCATCAACGGTTGTGCAAACTGGTAGAACGTATCGGAAATAATTACCACTTGAAAACGCTCACGCAACCACTGCATGAATTCGACGGCACCAGGCAGCGGCTTTAATTGCGCAATGACTTCCTGGATTTGTGGCAAACCGTAACCGTGTTCGTCCAGCAAGCGCAAACGCTGTTGCATCAGCACATCGTAGTCGGGAACATCGCGCGTGGTGGCGCGCAACGCCTCAATACCGGTGTGCTCCGCAAAGGCAATCCAGATTTCCGGCACCAGTACTCCCTCAAGATCCAAACAGGCAATTTCCACAAACACACTCCAATCACAGCAACAGCTTTCATTTTATCAGTAAAAACAGCTACCCCCGTATAATGCGCAACCGTGACCTACCGTAAACACCCATCGTAAACAACAACCGTGAATATCATTTTGTTGACCAGCACTGATTTCCACGCACCCGAGCAGTGCACCCTGCACGGCGCTCGTGCACAGCACATTGCCTCAGTGCTGAAAAGTGCGGGCGGCGACACCTTAAAAATTGGCCTGCTGAACGGGAATCTGGGCAGTGCGCGGGTTGTTGCCGTCTCCCGCCATAGCAACGACACACAGGTGCTGCTGGATGAGATTCAACTGGATCAAGTACCGCCCGCTCCCCTGC
>CAZZNL010000059.1:0-2812 GCA_964655625.1 uncultured Pseudomonadales bacterium | reverse complement strand
CTGCTGGCGCTGCCGCGCCCGCGTATGCTCGGACGCTTGCTGCGCGACGTCACCATTCTCGGCGTTAAACAAATCCACTTGTTTCACAGTGCCAAAGTAGAAAACAGTTATTGGCAAACACCTGCATTGAAAGAAGACGCCGTACACGAACGCCTGCTCGATGGACTTTCCCAAGCGCGCGACACCCAGCTACCGAGCGTGCATTTACACCGGCGCTTTCGCGACATCACCCACCACGTCTTGCCGGAGCTGCTACAGACACACACGGGGATACTGGCAGACCCTTTCTCACCACAAGCTGCACCCGGCATTACCAACGGTAAACCGGTGGTGTTACTCATCGGCCCGGAAGGTGGCTTTACCGAGCAGGAACGCGAACAACTGTTGACACTGGGTTGCCAACCGCTGTGGCTGGGCAGCCGCATCCTGCGCGTGGAAACCGCCGTGCACAACGCCATCGGCCACCTCGGCGCTGTCATGGGCTTGCCCTGATGTCTGATACCGATTTAATTCCACTGATTGATGCACTGCTGCCGCAAACGCAGTGCACCAAGTGCGGTTACCAAGGTTGTTTGCCCTATGCCGAAGCCATCGCTGCCGGTGATGCCATCAACAAATGTCCACCCGGCGGTGCGGCAGGTATCGCAAAACTGGCGGCACTGCTTGAGCGCCCCATCGTGCCGCTCGATACCACGCGCGGTACAGAACCATCCGAACAGCGTGTTGCATTTATTCGCGAAGCAGAATGTATTGGCTGCACCAAATGCATCCAGGCTTGTCCGGTAGACGCCATACTCGGTGCAGCAAAATTGATGCACACCGTAGTCAGCGACATCTGTACTGGCTGTGATTTGTGCGTAGCACCTTGTCCTGTCGATTGCATCGATATGATCCCTGCTGCTGTACCGCATCCCACCGAACAACAACAAACTGAAAAAGCTGATCTATCGCGACAACGGTTTCAACGCCGCAATGCGCGACTAGAAAAAATCACCGCTGAAAAATCTGCGCGCCGAGCCGCTGTTCAACCCCAGGCAACGCAGCAGTCTGCCGTAGAAGCCGCTTTACAACTGGCACAAGAAAAACGTTTAGCCACCGCACAAACCTTGCTGCAAGCACCCGAAGTGCTGCGAGAAAAACTGGAAAAAACGCTCGCTTCTGCGCAGGAGCGTCTGGCGCGCGCCGAAGCCAAAGTGTTAGAAGCAGAAAAACACCACCCTGAACAAGTGGCGCAACTGAGCGCGCGGCGTGAAGACATGCGCTTTAAAGTCAATGAAACTCTGAAAAAGTTGGCAGCGCTAGACAAACCCGTCGCACCACCCAGCGCGGCAGCACAGGCAGCTTTAGCCAAAATGCTTGCCGCCCGGCAGCAAAAACCCGACAGCGAACGCTTTGCCAGTGGCTTGAAAGTGATTGAACAAAAACTGGCAACAGCACGCGAGCAACTCCATCACGCACAAGGTGATGAAGCTTATTTTTTGCGTGAAGATATAGAGCGACTAGAGAAAAAACGCGCCACTGTGTTGCAAGAAATGCAAGCAGCTAACGGCGGCTGCGAAAAAACTGACTGATCAGTGCTGCACATTCATCACGCAATACACCGCTCTCGCACTGCACTTTGTGATTGAAATGCGGCGCAGCGAACAGCGATAAATTGCTCTCTGCCACACCGGCCTTCGGCTCCAATGCACCGTAAACCACTCTCGCCACACGCGCATGCACCAGTGCGCCCGCACACATCGTGCAGGGTTCGATGGTCACGTATAGCGTGGTATCCGGTAAGCGATAATTGTCGGCGTATTTTGCCGCCGCGCGCAGCGCAACAATTTCAGCATGTGCTGTGGGATCTTGCGTGCTAATCGGGCAGTTATACCCTTCGCCTATCACTTCACCGTTGCGCACTAACACAGCACCTACCGGCACTTCTCCGCACGCTGCGGCGTGTTGTGCCAACTGCAAGGCACGCGTCATGAACTGCTCATCGTTGGACAGGCTAACCGCTGCATCTGGGGGCGAGAAAGAAAGCATCGACCGGCTTCACTGTGCTTTATTTCCCGCTATTAGACACCAGAGCGAAGACAATCAAAACTTATGGCCTACCGCCACCATGTAAACCCAAGGGTCTACATTCACGTCTGATTTCACGCGCGCACCTGTCAACGCACCAGACTTCACCGTGTATTCGGCATGCGTATCGATATCGATGTACCACACCGCCGCGTTCAACAGCCAGTCATTGCCCAAATCGACATCGACCCCCGCCTGCGCTGCCAAGCCCCAGGAATCACTCAACCGCATATCCACATCACCGCCCAAGGCCGTGTTGAGATCATGGCCGGCGTACTCGTCATAAAACCATGTGTAGTTCACACCCACACCAACATAAGGCGTGAAAACCGAGGAATTATTGAAGTAGTACTGCCCGGTCAACGTCGGCGGCAACAAATTCATCCCGCCGAGATCCTTGGTTGCCACATAGCCAGGCATAGCATCGTTACCTGAAATCTTGTGCTTGAACGGCACCGCAGCCAGTAACTCAATACCGATATTGTCGGTCAACATATAAGCCACTGTCAGACCGAGCTGCGTATCGGTACTCACACCGACCGAGCCGCCATACAGAGGATTGCCGTTCAAACGCGGGGTGGTGGCGCTGTCATTGGGCTCAACTGTAGTTGCACCCACACGCACGATGATGTCGCCCTTCTCATGTGCTTGTGCGCCCATGGCAACACCCATCATCACCACACTGCCTGCTACCAATTTCTTGATACTCATCTGTCTACCTCAGTCTCGGTTGAATACAACACAG
>CAZZNL010000058.1:2351-8251 GCA_964655625.1 uncultured Pseudomonadales bacterium | reverse complement strand
GGTTGAAGCCTACGAGCAGGTGGCGCGCCGCATTGGTGTTCCCCTATAGATCTAAGGGTAATTGGCTAAATTGTTAACCGTATAGCAAATCCCGAAAAATTTCCCTTGCAGGGAAAAGGGGCTGGATATAATTTGAGCTAGCCAATCAGCACAATGGTGCCCGCGCTCTATGGACAAGAGAACCATGCCGGTCAGCTCAAAGGATGACAGCACCCCTATGCATTACGACGTCAGCCAGACTGTATGTATTGAAGACCCGCTGGCGGTGTGCCAAGCGGTCAGGGTTGCGTTTGTGTCGCGGTTTCCTGAACGGGATTTTGCTTTGATCGAAACCGTATTTGTGGATGTGGCGCAACTGTATCGTGGCGAAAACCCGCACTATCACGCCTGTGACACCGACTATCACGATTTGCGCCATGTGCTGGATGTTACTCTCGCCGTAGCGCGCTTGCTGATCGGTTATGAGCGTGTACATGCAAATACGGCAGACGCATTAGGCGTTGAACGGGTGCAGATGGGTATTGTCGCAGCACTGTTTCACGACATCGGTTATTTGCGTCATGTGAAGGACACGCGACATAGACATGGCGCGGAATATACAAAAACGCACGTCACTCGCGGGACGCATTTTTTGGCGCGTTACTTGCCCGGTATTGGGCGGGCTGCCTGGGTATCGCGCATGCGCACCTTGCTGCACTACACCGGTTACGAGAAAGTCGTGCGCATGAAAAATCAGCACGATCATATGCTGGGTTGTCTACTGGGTACGGGCGATTTGATTGCGCAGATGGCGGATCGCTCCTATCTGGAGCGTTGCCGCGATAGCCTATACACTGAGTTCAGGATCGGTAAAGTACCGGCACCCAAAAGTACCAATGGTCAGCCCTTTGAATCACCGGCAGAGTTGTTAAATCAGACACCGGATTTCATGCGTTCGACAGTGGATGGTCGCTTGAACAAACTGTTTGGTGCTGTCTATCGCTACGCCGAACAGTTCTTTGATGGTGAGAATTTGTACATGATCGGTCTGGAAAAAAATTGCGCGTTTTTGCAGCAGTTGCTAGAAGAAAAAAATCTGCATCGTTTGCATAGACGTGTTTGATGGTGATTGTTTTGTTCAGTCTCGATAACGAGCGGGAGTTGTAAACATGTTGCGCAAACTGGTTCCTGTTGTGGTGATGACGTGCTTGGTTGGCTGTCAAACCACTGATCCTTACACAGGAGAAAGCAAAGTCAATAATGCTTCAAGGGATGCGGCAATTGGTGCAGTGGCGGGAGCCGTATTAGGCGCTGCAGTTGGGCATAACAATCGCGGCAAAGGTGCGATGATCGGTGCTGCAGTGGGTGGCTTGGCCGGTGGTGGTTACGGTTACTACCGTGATAAGCAGGAAGAAAAATTGCGCCAGCAGTTGGCGGGTTCCGGTGTGGATGTGCAGCGCAGCGGTGAAAATATCAAGTTGATTATGCCGGGCAATATTACTTTCCGTACCGGTAGTGCAGATATTCAGCCGGATTTTTATCAAACGCTGAACACGGTGAGCAATTCATTGCGCGAATTTCCCGACAGCAATGTGAGAATTACCGGCCACACCGATTCCACCGGTGACGCAATGCGCAACCAGATTCTCAGCGAACAGCGCGCCAACAGTGTTGCGCGCTATTTGGAAGGGCAGGGAGTTTCTTATGCGCGCTTGCAGACCAGTGGCTTGGGTGCGCGTTATCCCATTGATAGCAATGCGACGGAGTATGGTCGCCAGGCCAATCGTCGTGTCGAGTTGGATGTCATTCCATTGAACAATGCCGGCGGCAACCAACAGCAAGGTCAAGGCGGTTATTCCTCGTCGCCGGGTTACCGTTAAAAAATATTCAAGGCGCAGCCGTACTGATACAGCCTTGCTGAAGACGGGTTGTTGGTATCCGGTTTAGAAAACCTGTTCTTCGGCGCGGCGCATTTGCACCAGTGCGCTGCGTTGCGCATATTGCAGCAAGAACTGGCTGTTGAGGATAAATGCTACTTGGCCGCCACTGCGAGCCGTGGCACCGCAAATGGCAGGAAATTTGCGCAAGCTTTTGTGCAACTCGCGCACAAAAATGTCTTCTCTTCCATGCACAATATCCACACAAATGCCGATACGCTGCCGCTCTTGGCCGATGAGTAGCACGGTCTGTGCGACGTCGACAGGCAGTGCAGTAAACCGTAAGTGCTGACTGTTATCGCGCAGCGGTGTGCCTCGCTCGTGTACCAATTCCTCCAGCTGAAATAACGGGATGATTTGATTGTCCTTCATCCACACTGATTGCCCCATTAAGCGCTGAATATCGCAGGCAGGTACAGTGGCAATGCTGCTGATGCTGCCCTGTGCTATGGCGTAGGTATTGTCGCCTGCAGTCAGCATCACTACGCCTTGAATGGCGGCTGAAAGCGGCAACGTCATGGTGAAGCGAGTGCCATAGCCCGGCGTGGTATCGACATCGATATCGCCACCGATAAGATTGATGCGCGTGATCACTACATCCATGCCCACTCCGCGCCCTGACGTTTCTGTGATGACTTCTGTGGTGGAAAAACCGGGCAGAAAAATCAGTTTGCAGGTTTCTTGATCTGTCAGTACGTCACTGGCTTGGATAAAGCCTTTGCGGATAGCGCTCTCACGAATGCGAGCAAGATTGATGCCGCGGCCATCATCAGAAATTTTCAGTGAAAGTGTGCTGCCTTCTTGTGATGCCGATAAAGTCAGCGCGGCAGTATCGGCTTTCCCAGCAGCTTGACGCTCTTCCGGCGGCTCAATGCCGTGGTCAATGCAGTTGCGCACCAAGTGAATGAGTGGCTCCATCAGCACGTCTACCATGCCCTTGTCGATGCGCACATCGTTGCCCGTCATGGTTAAATCAATTTTCTTTCCCTGCGTTTCCGCCATTTTTTGGACTAGCTGCGGTATGCGATTGAATACTGTTGCCACGGGTGTAACGCGCAAATCCAATAGTTTTCTTTGCAGTTGCAGTGTGGATTGCTGAAATTTGGCGTGGTGTTGGTTGATGCGCTGTGTTGCAGTCAGTAGCGTGCTGAGAATGGTCTGCCATTGTGCTGTTTGATGCTGGGTTGCAGTTCCTTCTTGTGTTTTGGCGAGCAGTTGCTGCGCGTGATTGAGTGCCGCATCCAGTGAATCGAGATGAATTTCATGTGCCAAGGCATTGTGCGTCATGATGGTTTCGCCTGTTTGCGCCATCAATTCTTCAAGTATATGGCTGTCGATACGCAGGGTGGCGCTGTTCTGTGTTGTTTTTACAGCGTCTTGATGGGTGGTCTGTTTCTTGGTGGTGGCTTGGGGTTGTGCTTCGCTATTTTTTTTGATGTCTCTGCAGTGTGTAAATCGGCTTTCTGGGTCTATTTTTTGCAGTGCCCTTTCAATCGTTGATAGGGTTGCTGTCGAAGTCACAATGAAACAGGTGCAATCAGTCTTGCTGGACAGTGTGCGACTGCCGGTGGTTTTTTCTGCGAATATCGAGCGGTTGTGCACTATGTTGCCGTGGTCTGACATCCAGCGTATCAGTAGTTCTGTGGTGTCGATAGGGCAGTCGAGTGCGATATCAATTTCACAAACGGTTTGATGATTTTCGATGGCGTGGCTCAATGCAGACAAGGAGTCTGGCATCAGCATATCGAGGGTTTCATCGGTAATGAGCAATTGCTGAGCGATATGGTGGCGATGGTTGTCGCTGGCGCTGTTGTGTAAAACTTGGGTAATACTGTCATTCAATTCGGCAATGCGAGTCAGCAATGCTTGACGCACTGCCTCTGTTTCACCTTCTTCGTATTGTTCGGCGATGGGGAAATCAACTGCTTGGCGAACGGCATAAAAGGCTGCGCGGTGATCTGGGATGTCGTTGCGGCGAATGCTGCGAATGACTTGCAGGACATAGCGAAAAAATACCAACAGTTTTTCGTAGCCAAATAGCGCTGCGCTGGTGGCTAGACGTTGCAACAGTGCTTCACATTCTTCAACGGATTCATTGTTGTCCGGGTTTTGTTCAATCAAATCTAACAGGAAATCCAGCCGCCCAGACAGCTGGGCAAAATCAGCAAACATGGCATCCAGATAAATCGTGCGCAGAGCCGGGGTGCCGCAATCAACGTGATAGCGTGTTTCGATGGTAGTTATTCTGCTGATAATTTCCGCCGCTAGCGTGGCGGCGCGTCCCGGAATCATCGGATTGCTCACTTTGATATATTTTTTTAGCAGAGTGGCAATGCCAGAGAAGCCTAATAGGTTGCAGATGCTGACCAGCTTGTTTAACGAGCGTTTTATTTTTGCCGGTTCAGTATCTGGAGTAAGCCCCACTACCAGGTCTTGTTGACAGGCGGAAGCAAATTCCCGCACTTCATCTTCGCTCAGTGCAATATTGTCGGCGCTATCGGTAGCTGTTTGTTGTTGCTCTGCAGACTCGTTACTGGTGCTACTGCTGTGGTTGGTGGAGACGGCAATGCCGCGCGAGAGTTGGCGCAAAGTTTCCAGCAGCGCGGCGTTGGTCGTCGGTGGATTGCCGCTGGTGCGAGCCAGTTGTAGTTGCGCTTTTAACCAGTCGATACCATGCAGCAAATCGCTGATGGTGGCTGCATTGAGTGCTGTTCTGCCTTTGCGCACCAAGTCGAGATAATCTTCACTGGCATGCGCGATGTCTTTCATGCTGTGGAAATCCATCATCGCGCAACTGCTTTTGATGGTGTGGAAGTCGCGAAACAGCTGATGGATATCGGCACTGGTTTCAGCATCTTCCGCCGACAGTATCAGTTCCAAATTGTCGAGCTGTTCAGAAACTTCAGCGTGAAAAGCCTGCCACAGTTCATTATTTTGTACCTGACTCATCGCGGCGACTCCTTCACTGCTGCACCTTGTGTGGTGCGTTATGTTGTGTGTTGCTCAGGCATTGGCGAATAAAATCCGGCATGGTTTGATCTGATAGCTGGTACGCAACGGCACCGTTTTCCATAGCAGCACGCGGCATGCCGTACACAGCGCTGGAGGCCTGATCTTGGCCGATAGTCAGTGCACCGCTGCGGCGCATAGCCAGCAGGCCGGCGGCACCGTCTTCTCCCATGCCAGTCAGAATCACGCCGATGGCTTTTGCACCTGCGGTGCTGGCCACAGAGTGAAACAGAACATCTACCGAAGGGCGATGGCGATTGACCGGTGGCTCATCAACGATGCGCACGTACAGCTGATCTCCCTGACCGGCCAGTTTCATTTGCTGGCCTCCCGGAGCAATCAGTGCGCGGCCAGGCATTACAGCGTCGCCATCCTCGGCTTCTTTCACTTCGATGGCGCAAATGGAATTGAGGCGCTTGGCAAACAGTTCGGTGAAATGTTTAGGCATGTGTTGCACGATCAACACGCTTGGCATATCTGCCGTCATATGCTTGAGTAAATGTTCGACCACGGTAGTGCCGCCAGTGGAGCTGCCCACGGCAATGACAGCGGGCGGGCGACGCATGATTGGCGCGGTAGGTGACGGTGTTGTGAATGGTGTTGTGGACGGCAGTGCGGATGCTGGCGCGGCAGGAGGGGGAGCTGTAGTCGCTTGCATTATTGGCGGCAGCGGACGACGCACTGGCTCGGGTATGTGCCGAATGCCAGCGGCAGCGGCTGCTTTGATGGCTTCAGTAATCGTGGCTGTAATTTCACCCAAGTAGGCCTCCACGCCTATGTTGGGTTTGCTGATAATTTCAACGGCACCCAGTGCCAGCGCATCGATAGAGGCTTTGGCACCGGGGCCGACATGCGAGGAGCAGACCACAAAAGGTGTGGGTCGGTGTTCGCGTATGTATTTCAGGAAATCCAGTCCGTGCATGCCGGGCATTTCCAGATCGGAAATGATGACATCCGGCCATTGTTTGGCCATTT
>CAZZNL010000058.1:0-2341 GCA_964655625.1 uncultured Pseudomonadales bacterium | reverse complement strand
GATCTAAATAGGTCATGATTCGGCCATTTTTTTTAGCGCGATATCGGCGCTCGCGGCAACACCCAATACGGTGATGTCCGGATCTTTTTCCAAAATCATTTTTAACACGGCACGCACCGTGGCAGAGTCATCAACCAGAAATACATTAATGGTCATGGGCTGCTCCGCGTGCAGAAGTGGTGTGTGCTTGTGCAATCCACTGTGCCGGGTTAGTCATGCACAGCGTGAGTCCATTGTTTTCTTCACACAGTCGATCAAAGAAAATATCCAGGTTTTGATGGATACCGCGCAGATGGTGCCATGCTTGTTCTGGAATATGGGCGATGTCATCCAGGGCATCAACAGCGACGAGGGCGATGGCCTGTGCGTTGTCGGTATCGCACAGCGCCAACACGTGCAGTGGTTGCGAAAGATGGGCTACAGAGCTTGATAGCACTACGCGCAAATCGATGTAGGGCAGTGCTTGGTCGCGCCACAGTGCCATTGAGCCGTGGTGTTGTAGTGAATTGCCTGATGGTGCACACAGCGTGTGGTCAAACGCCATGATGTCAGCTATCGCTGGCAGTGGCAGCAACAGGGTTAATGTGCCGCACTGAAAACGCAGATACTTAAAATTATTGTGCTGCATGAGCCAAATCCTGTGCAGCCAAGTCCTGTGCAGCCAAGTGAAATAAATTTTCACAATCGAGAATAATAATGGCGCTGCCGTTGCCAAGAAGGGAGACGCCACCAACACCGGGAATGCTTTTTAGATCCTGATGAATGTCGTATTGGAACAGGTGTTGTTTTCCAGAGATATCATCGACACGCAAGGCGATGACGGAGTCAGCGTTTTTTATTGCCACCAATAGTGGCGATTTCTCATTGCTCTCTGTGCTTTGCTGAGGGTGTAATAGTTTTGCTAAAGAGAAAATCGGGATTTCTTGTTTCTGAGTGAAAGCAAGCTCATGTTGCGAGCTGCATTCCAGAATTCTGTCGATGTGTCTTGCGGGAATGGCATAGTACAGCCCTGCTGCTCGCACAACGAGGGCGTGCTGAATGGCCGAGGCAATCGGCAGGCGCAGAATGTGGCGCGATCCAGCATCCAATTGCCGATGAACTTGCAGCGATCCGCCAAAGTGAGGCATTTGCTCTCGAATCAAAGGATTGCCATTGCCGCAGCCGTCGTCACGCACTTCAAGCAGTAAAAAATCATTGGTGCGCGAAGCCAGGATGCTGATATGGCCAGTTTCTGATTTGCCTTTTTCTTTGCGTGATTCAGGGTCTTCTAGTTCGTGGGTGATGACGCTATGCAGTATATAAATCAGAGGTTCGACCAGTGCATCAGTCATACACTTATCGATGGTGATATCGCCACCTTCCGTCAAAAGCTGGACAGATTTTCCTAGGGCACTGGCTTTTTGTCGGACTAAACGTGGTAGTCGATTGAATAAAGTGGTCAGGGAAACTTCTCGCAATTCCAGCATATCGTGCTGCACGGCATTGATGGTCGTACCTGATTGCTCAATGTGCTGTATCCAGTTTTTGCGGAAGTATTGAAACTGTTGAATCACTGAGCGCAGTGGTGCAATCTGCATCTCAGTGTCGTTGCTGGCTTGCTGTATTGCCTTGATAGCATTGATGACAGTTCTTTGTTGGCTGATAAAAAAATCGGTATTGTCTTGTTGTTTGAGCTGGGTAATTTGTGTGAGCAGCGCGTCGAGGTTGTCGCTGCTGATACGCAAGGTATCCAAAGCCAAAATTTCTTTTTCTTCAGCAATATTGTGGTGGATGGCTGTGCTTATAGGCTGATGATCGGTTGTGGTGGTGTCTGGCGTAGCATTTGATTCCACCGGACGGAATGGTGCCAGCTGTGTTAACAGTGTTTCGTTGGTGTGCTGTGGGTATTGACCGGGGCTGGCTGCGGCCAGTTGTTCCTTGGTCCAGTCCACGGCTTCGAGTAAGTGCTTAAAAATGGTTGTATCCGGTGAGGTGCTGGTATTTTTTAAGCCGTACAGCGCGTCTTCACAGGCGTGGGTAATTTCCATCAGTGTTTTGAAATCCACCATGGAAAAGCTGCTTTTCAGCGTGTGAAATTCTCGAAAGAGCGCGTCAATCAGTTTGGGGTCAATGGTGGTATCTTCACCGGTCTGAAGGATCAGTGATTCTACGTTGTCCAATTTCTCACTCACTTCAGCGAGAAAAATGGGCCATAGTTCATTCAACATGCTGCTCATGGTGAATGCCCTACGCGGTCAGGCTATAAGCACTTGTGAATGGCATCGAGCAACTCACGGCTTTTTTGCTCTTCAAAGTCCAGACTGAGTACGCCGGAAGGTTTGGGAATGATATCCGCTGCACC